>JBDUXZ010000029.1 GCA_039944855.1 Rhodothermales bacterium
GCAGCGCGGCGACGTCACGCAGGCGGCGGCGCTCCTGGAGGGGTTGGCTCCCCGTGCCGTCGTGGCGGACACGGCCTACGACGCCGGCCACCTCGTACGCCGGATCGCGCTCTGCGGGGCGGAGGTGGTGATCCCGTCGAATCCGTCGCGGAGCCTCAAGCGGGGCTTCGACCGTACGCTCTACGCGGAGCGGAACCAGATCGAGCGGTACTTCGGCCGGCTCAAGCACTACCGGCGGATCGCGACGCGCTACGAGAAGACGGGGCGGAACTACCTCGCCTTCGTGCAGCTCGTCTCGACCCTCACCCTACTCCGTTGATTGTCCACACGACCTAGCTACACGCCCAGTGTGGTACGAACTCGGGGCCCCTCCGCGGTCGCCTCGTCTGCGAGGGAGGGATAGCACACCGATTCTTAACCTCAGCACCGGTGGCGTGGGTTGTGCCGCCCTCCGTGGGAGGCGATCTTCGGCGTCGTGGTCTTCCTCGTCCTCATAGCGCTCGCCCTCCTCGCCCCCGCGCTCGACGCCGGCGATGGCTGCTGCACGATCGCCCCCGATGGGATCCACGCGGTCGACGGGGATGCTACCGTCTCCAGCCCTTCGGATATGGAACCGGTACGCGAGGAGCCCTGCGATTCGCGCTGCCCACCAGGAGACGGCTGCTGCGCGGTGTGCGTCGGGTGTTGCAAGACGGCCCTTCGCTCTGCACCTCCCTGCGACGCCACCCGGGCCAGCTCTCCAGATGCGGTGCCCCTCGTCACCTCTCCCCTCTCCGCCACCGATCCCGGCCGCTCCATCTGGCATCCACCCCGTGGCTGACGATCGTCGCCTCGCCGACGTTCGCGCCCGCTGAGCGGGCTTCGCCCACGCCATTTCTGCCAGACCTATCCGCTATCGCGTCGCCCTCCGGGTGCACGCCGGTACTGCGGACCAGCCACGGATCCATGCCTCTTCGTTTCCCTCAGGCCCTCCTTCGGCCTGCCCTCCTCGCGCTCGCCCTCTGCGGACTGCTCGCCACGACGGCCCCCGCCGCTGCCCAGCACACCCTCCTCGTCCGCGTCACCGACGAGCACACCGGCAACCCGCTGCCCGGCGCGAGCGTCGTGCTCGACGGAACGGCGGCGGGCGCCGCCACGGGAGCCGACGGCCTCGCCACCGTGACGGGCATCCCGGACGGTGAGCAAGCCTTCACCGTCTCCTTCGTCGGCTTCGAGCCGGCGCAGTTCACGCTCTCGTTCCCCCGGCCCGAGCCCGAGGCCCTCGTCGAGGTCGCACTGGAGGAAGAGCACGACGACCTCGGCGAGGTCGTGGTCGGGGCGACGCGGACGAGTCGGACGATGGCGGAGATCCCCACGCGCGTAGAGACGATTGCCGGCGAGGAGATCGACGAGAAGATCTCGATGGACCCGTCGAACATCTCGATGCTGCTGAACGAGTCGCCCGGCATCGTCGTGCAGCAGACGTCGGCCGTCTCCGGCAACGCCTCGATCCGCATCCAGGGCCTCGATGGCCGCTACACGCAGCTCCTCAAAGACGGCTTCCCCCTCTACGGCGGGTTCTCCGGCGGGCTCTCCCTCCTCCAGGTCCCGCCGCTCGACCTCCGCCAGGTCGAGATCATCAAGGGCCCGGCCTCGACGCTCTACGGCGGCGACGCGATCGCCGGTCTCGTCAACCTCGTCTCGAAGACGCCGAGCGAGGAGGCGGAACGCTCCCTCCTCCTCAACGCGACGAGCGCGGGCGGCTTCGACGCGGGCGCCTTCCTTGCCGAACGCGTTGGGCGCTTCGGCTACACGCTCCTCGCCTCGGGCAACCTCCAGCAAGCCTACGATGGCGACGGCGACGCCTTCACCAACATCCCCCGCACGCGCCGCGCGACCGCCGCGCCGCGTCTCTACTACTACCCCTCGGAGACGACGACGGTGTGGGTCGGCCTCGCGGGCACCGTGGAAGAGCGTGAGGGTGGCGACGTCGCCGTCATCGATGGGGACGACGTGGACGGAGCCACCTTCGTCGAGCGAAGCGAGAGCCGGCGGCTCACGTCGCAGGCCCGGCTCGACCACGCCCTCTCGGAACGGACGACGCTCACGCTGAAGCAGAGCACGAGCCTGTTCGACCGCAGCGTGGAACTGCCGGGCTACCGGTTCGAGGGGACGCAGACGGCCACCTACGCCGAGGCCTCAGGCCTCTTCCGCCTCGGCGCTCACGACCTCGTCGCCGGACTCGACCTCCGCACCGACGCCTTCGACCAGGACCCCACGGACGAAGCAGGACCTGACGCGGAACTGGATTACGCGCACCTCACCGCCGGGGCCTTCGTGCAAGACACGTGGGACGTGGCGGACCGGCTCGCCGTCGAGCTCGGACTCCGGGGCGACGTTCACGACGAGTACGGCTTCTTCGCGCTCCCCCGCGCCTCGGCGCTCTACCGCATCACGGAGCGCGTCAGCGCCCGCCTCACCGGCGGGCTGGGCTATAAAGCGCCGACGGTGTTCCTCGAACCGTCGGAGGAGCGGGCGTTCGCCGGCGTCCTCCCCCTCGGCGACGACGTAGACGCGGAGACCTCGTACGGCGGCACGTTCGACATAAACGTGGAGACGGTCCTCTTCGACCGCGTCTCGCTCTCGCTCAACCAGGCGCTCTACCTCACGCGGCTCGACGACGCGCTCGTACCGGTCGTCGAGATTGGCCGAGAGGGCCCGGCCGATGGCCTGCTCCGGTACCGGAACGCGGGCGGCCCCGTCCGCACGCAGGGGCTCGAAACGAACGCCCGGTTCGGCCTCGGCGACTTCAAGCTGTTCCTCGGCTACGTCTACCTCGACGCGACGACGACCGACCGCGGCGGCGTCCGCGACGCCGCCGGCGACGAGCGGACCCGGCTCGCCCTCACGCCCGAGCACAAGACATACACCGTGCTCGTGTGGGAGCAGCACGGGCGCGGCCGCGTCGGGTTGGAAGCGTACTACACCGGCCCGCAGCGGCTCTCCGACGGCGAGCGCGTGCCGGGCTACTGGATCACCGGCGTCATGGCCGAGTGGCGGGTGGGACCGGCCCGCCTCTTCCTCAACTTCGAGAACTTCCTCGACACGCAGCAGACGAACTACGATCCCGTCGTGCTCGGCCCACGGGCCACGCCGACCTTCGCCGAGGTGTGGGCGCCGACGGACGGGTTCGTCGTCAACGGCGGCGTGAAATATGAGTTCTAATGGCGCTGGACCTCGGGGCGCCAAGGGGTTCGAGGGCGGCTGCGACGAATTTCCGCATGGAAATTTCCGCATGGAAATGCGCTGGCACACTTACCTGAACCTCCGCCGTGACGATAACCCAGACTCCACCATCGCACCGAAATTCTTCTTTCCCGACATCATCACTGAAGACAAAGTCGTACGCCGACGTGGCTCCTTTGGAGCGGATGATTGGCAAGAGTGAGTTATGTGTGGAGGGTGGAACCGCCCCATCAAATCCGGTTATTATGCGCTCTGTCATTACGCTTATGATCGAGCGCACCACCACGCCTCTATGTGCCCCGAAAGCAATAGCCCAGCAGTAGATCGGCCCCAAGAAAGACAGCCTCTCACGTTCAGCATGTACGGCTTCGACCCGTATCCGTGGGAGCGTGACCGGATCCATCGGTACTCCGTCAACCGCCCGCTGTGGTGGCGGATGTGGCTCCGATTCCGGGAATTTGGTGCTCAGGTAGGGATCTCGTAGGACGGACGCGGGGGCGAACATACCCGATGCGCCCCCTGTGGTTATCGAAGTCAGGATGCGGAGGCCCCCTTCCGACCGGCCGCGTTATGTTGAGGGCGTAGCTCTACCTCCCTCCCCTCCCGCCCGGGCGCGCCGACCGATGATCGGAGCGTCTGCTCGGAGCCGCACGCCGCCATGTCGGAGACCTTCCGTCTCGATCTCCCCGTCCTCCTCCCGGACATCCCCGACGAGCGCGATGCCTGCGTGGCTCGCCTCACCGACGAGCTCGCGGCCACGGAAGGCGTCGAGCGCGCCCACGTCCTCCCGGCGGAGAACGGCGTGCCCGCTCGGGTCTGCATCCACTACGACCCCGGTGCCGTCGCCCTCCCCCGCATCCGCCGCATCGCCGAGCGGACCGGCGCCCGCATCACCGGGCGCTACGGCCACGTGCTGTGGGAGATTGACGGGCTCGCCCATCAGCGCCGCGCGCGCACGGTCGCCGAGCGACTGAAGCAGCAGCCGGGCGTCGTCGAGGCCGAGGCGAACGCGACCGGGCCGATCCGCATCGAGTTCGACCGCGAAGCCACCGATGAGGCCGCGCTCCGGCGCGCACTCGACGGGCTCGGCGTCACGGTCGCCGCCGCTGTGCCTGCCGAGCAGGCGGCGCTCCCCGGTCACCGCGACCACGAGGGACACGACCACGCGCCGGGCGAGCATCACGAACACGCAGGGGGCAGTGGGGCGCACGGCCACGCCCACGGCGGCATCTTCGGCGAGCGGACCGAGCTGATTTTCGCTGTCCTCTCCGGCGTCTGCGTCGTAACGGGGTGGCTGCTGGGGGCGCTCACCGAGATCGTCGCGTGGGTGCCGCTCGCCCTCTTCATCGGGGCGTATTTCTTCGGCGGGTGGTTCACCGTCCGCGAGGCCGTAGACTCGATTCGCGCCGGGCGGTTCGAGATCGACTTCCTCATGCTCGTCGCCGCGGCCGGGGCCGCCGCGCTCGGCGAGTGGTTCGAGGGCGCGCTGCTGCTCTTCCTCTTCTCGATCGGCCACGCGCTCGAAGGCTACGCGATGGGCCGCGCGCGGAAGGCCATCGAAGCCCTCGCCGACCTCGCCCCCGAAACGGCCTTCGTCCGCCGCGACGGCGCCGAGCGCGAGGTGCCCGTCGAGGAACTGCGCGTGGGCGACACGGTCGTCGTAAAGACGAACGAGCGGCTGCCCGCCGACGGGTTCGTCGTCAAGGGCGAGAGCGACGTGAACCAGGCGCCCGTCACCGGCGAGAGCGTGCCCGTGGACAAGCGGCCCGTGGACGATGCCGAGGCCGCGCTCGAAAACCCGCAGGCGCTCGCCGCCGACCATCGCGTCTTCGCCGGCACCATCAACGGGAGCGGCGCGCTCGAGGTCGTCGTAACGAAGACGGCGAGCGAGTCCACGCTCGCCCGCGTCGTCCAACTCGTGACGGAGGCCGAGACGGAGCGGTCGCCGACGCAGCGTTTCACCGACCGGTTCGAGCGGGTCTTCGTGCCCGCCGTGCTCGCCCTCGTCGTTCTGCTCCACTTCGCGTTCGTCGTCGTGGACGAGACCTTCGCCCAGTCATTCTACCGAGCGATGGCCGTGCTCGTCGCGGCCAGCCCGTGCGCGCTCGCGATCGCGACGCCAAGCGCCGTGCTTTCGGGCGTGGCGCGGGCCGGGCGCGGCGGCGTCCTCGTCAAAGGCGGCGGGCCGCTCGAAAACCTCGGCCAGCTCACGGCGATGGCCTTCGACAAAACCGGGACGCTTACGGAGGGCGCCCCGCGCGTGACGGACGTGGTGCCCGCCGAGGGCGCGACGGCCGAGGAGTTGCTTACGACTGCTGTCGCCGTCGAGCGGCTGAGCGACCACCCGCTCGCGAAAGCCGTCGTCCGGCACGGCGAGGCCGAGGGCGTCGCGTCCGCCGAAGCGCACGACCTCCAGAGCATCACCGGCCGCGGCATCCGCGCCGACCTCGGCGGCGACCCCGTGTTCATCGGGAAAGACGTCCTCTTCGCCGAAGTCCCCGGCCCGCCGCTCCCCGACGCCGTCCGGCAGACCGTCGAGCGGCTCGAAACCGAGGGTCGAACGACCTTCGTCGTCCGCCGGGGCGACCGCTACCTCGGCGTGGTGGGGCTGATGGATACGCCGCGCGAGGCGGCCGAAGAGACCATCGCCCGGCTCCGTGCTCTCGGCATCGAGCGCATGGTCATGATCTCCGGCGACAACCAGCGCGTGGCCGACGCCGTCGCGAGGGCCGTCGGGCTCGACGAGGCGCGCGGCGACCTCATGCCCGACGACAAAGTGGAGACGATCCGAGCCCTCGGCCGCGAGGCCAAGGTGGCGATGGTCGGCGACGGCGTCAACGACGCGCCCGCGATGGCGAACGCGACGGTCGGCATCGCGATGGGCGCGGCGGGCTCCGACGTCGCGCTCGAAACGGCCGACGTGGCGCTCATGTCCGACGACCTCCGGCACCTCCCGTTCGCCGTCGGGCTGAGCCGGAAGACGCGGGGCATCATCCGGCAGAACCTGTGGCTCAGCCTCGGGATGGTGGCGTTCCTCGTCCCGGCGACGATCTTCGGGCTCGGGATCGGCCCCGCGGTGGCGCTCCACGAGGGCAGCACGCTCATCGTCGTGTTCAACGCGCTCCGTCTCCTTGCGTACCGCGAGCCGCAGGGGTGAGCGTTGGCATCGGCCGGGCGGCGTCGTATGTTGGAGCCACGGAAGCCAGGGGTGCCCCGACGTGTCGGGGCTGAGAAAGACCCTTCGCACCTGATCCGGTTCGCACCGGCGTAGGGAGGCTTTCCGGTCTGCGGCTCCCGCGCGCTCCGGCTTCCGATCCATCCCGCCCGCCTTTCGGAAGCCGCCATGCCCCACGCGCCTGCCCCCTCCGCCGCCCTCCCCACCTCCGCCGCCGCCAAGCGCGCCGCCGACGCCCGCACCCACGACCGGCTCGACGAGCTCTCCGAAGAGGTCCGCCGCCCGTTCCCGCGCTCGAAGAAGGTCTACGTCGAGGGCACGCGCGGCATCCGCGTGCCGATGCGCGAAGTCGAGCTCAGCGACTCGCCGGGGAGCCATGGCGGCCAGCCGAACCCGCCGTTCCCGATCTACGACACGAGCGGCCCGTACACCGACCCCGACGCTGCGATCGACCTCCGGCGCGGTCTGGTGAGCGTGCGCGGCGCGTGGATCGAGGCGCGCGGCGACACCGAGCAGCTTCCCGGCCTGACGAGTGCCTTCGGCCGCGAGCGCGCCGCCGACGCCCGGACCGAGCACCTCCGGTTCGAGCACGTCCACGCCCCCCGCCGGGCGAAGGCCGGGCAGTGTGTCACGCAGCTCCACTACGCCCGGCGCGGCGAGATCACGCCCGAGATGGAGTACATCGCTATCCGCGAGAACCAGAAGCTCGACGCTCTCCGCGAGGCCGACCCGAGCATCTTCCACCAGCATCCGGGCCAGCCGTGGGGCGCCAAGATCCCCGACGTCATCACGCCCGAGTTTGTCCGCGACGAGGTCGCGCGGGGCCGCGCCATCATCCCGGCGAACATCAACCACCCCGAGCTCGAGCCGATGATCATCGGGCGGAACTTCCTCGTGAAGATCAACGCCAACATGGGCAACAGCGCCGTCACGTCGAGCATCGCGGAGGAGGTCGAGAAACTCGTTTGGGCGATCCGCTGGGGCGCCGACACCGTGATGGACCTCTCTACCGGCGCGAATATCCACGAGACGCGGGAGTGGATGCTCCGCAACTCGCCCGTCCCGATCGGCACGGTCCCGATCTATCAGGCGCTCGAAAAAGTCGGCGGCGTGCCCGAGGACCTCACGTGGGACCTCTTCCGCGACACGCTCGTCGAGCAGGCCGAGCAGGGCGTCGACTACTTCACGATCCACGCGGGCGTGCTCCTCCGCTTCGTCCCGCTCACGGCGAAGCGGCGGACCGGCATCGTCTCGCGCGGCGGCTCGATCATGGCGAAGTGGTGCCTCGCCCACCACAAAGAGAATTTCCTCCACACGCACTGGGACGAGATCTGCGAGATCATGGCCGCCTACGACGTCAGCTTCTCGATCGGCGACGGCCTCCGCCCCGGCTCGATCGAAGACGCGAACGACGACGCGCAGTTCGCCGAGCTCTACGTGCAGGGCGAGCTGAACAAGAAGGCATGGGCGCACGACGTGCAGACGATGAACGAGGGCCCGGGCCACGTCCCGATGCACCTCATCCAGGAGAACATGACGAAGCAGCTCGACTGGTGCGGCGAGGCCCCGTTCTACACGCTCGGCCCGCTCACCACCGACATCGCCCCCGGCTACGACCACATCACGAGCGGCATCGGCGCGGCGATGATCGGGTGGTTCGGCTGCGCGATGCTGTGCTACGTCACCCCGAAAGAGCACCTCGGCCTCCCCGACCGCGACGACGTGCGCGAGGGCGTGATTACGTACAAAATCGCCGCCCACGCCGCCGACCTCGCAAAAGGCCACCCGGGTGCGCAGGCCCGCGACAACGCGCTCTCCAAGGCCCGATTCGAGTTCCGCTGGGAGGACCAGTTCAACCTCGGCCTCGACCCCGAGAAGGCCTGCGCTTTCCACGACGAGACGCTCCCGAAGGACTCGGCCAAAGTCGCCCACTTCTGCTCGATGTGCGGGCCGAAGTTCTGCTCGATGAAGATCACCCAGGACGTCCGCGACTACGCCGAGGAGCACGGCGTCGACGTCGAGGCCGCGATTCCGGAGGGCATGCGCGCCAAAGCTGAGCAGTTCCGCGACGGCGGCGGCGAACTGTATCAGGAGGTGTAGCCGTGCCCCGTATCTTGCGGGACCGATAGACTCCCGCCCCCGATGAAAGGATTCGTCCCAACCCCGCCCCCCGTAGTCGACGACATGGTGGCCCGGCTATTCGCCGACGCCCCGCCGTCGCCCGAACACCTCCTTCTCGACCCGGGGTGCGGCGAGGGCGAGTTCGTCGAGGGCGTGCTGCGGTGGTGCCAGCAGCATGCCTCCCCGCCGCCTCGCCTGCTAGGGGTTGAGGTGCATCCGGGCCGAGCGGCCGAGGCACGCAGCCGTTTCGCTGGCGAGCCGAGCGTGGAGATTGTCGAGGCGGATTTCTTGGAGTGGGCGGGGCCTGCCGCCGACTACGTCGTCGGGAACCCTCCGTACGTTCCGATCACGCAACTCACCGAGCGTGAGAAAGCACGCTACCGCGAACACTTCGCCACGGCTTCCGGCCGCTTCGATTTGTACGGGTTGTTCTTCGAGCAAGCGCTCCGCCTCCTCAGCGAGAACGGGCGCCTCGTGTTCATCACGCCGGAGAAGTACCTCTCCGTCGGTGCTGCAAAACCGCTGCGCAAGATGCTCGCACACCGCACTGTCAGCGAGGTGGTCTTGCTCAGCGAGGACACCTTTTCCGGTCTCGTAACATACCCCGCAGTAACGGTCGTCGATGCCGTCCCGTCGGCCGAACCCACGCGCGTGACCCTGCGAGACGGCTCCTCACGGTTCGTTACGTTCCCGAAGGATGGGTCTTCCGTCAACGCCTTGATCCACGGCGCGGACAAGACAGCATCCCGCCTCACGCTCGCTGACGTGACCCGCCGTATCAGTTGCGGCGTTGCCACCGGAGCAGACCGCGTGTTCGTGCAGCCTCTCGATGCGCTCCCGCCACACCTGCAGCCGTATGCGTACCCAACGCTCGCCGGGCGCCAGCTCGAGCCCGAGGCTGAGCCCGTGCCTTCGGACGTGATGCTCGTACCCTACGATCGTCAAGGCGCGTTGCTTGCCCCCGACCATCTAGGGGACCTCGGCGCCTACCTCGCCGAGCCGAGCCGGAAGGAAACCCTCTTACGCCGCACGTGCGTCCGGCGCAAACCGTGGTATGCCTTCCACGAAACCCCACCGATGGCCGACCTGCTGAGGCCGAAACTCCTCTGTAAAGACATCGCGCCCGAGCCTCACTTCTGGATTGACCGCGCGGGGACCATTGTCCCTCGTCACTCCACTTACTACATCGTGCCGCGAGATGCCAGCCACCTCGACCTGCTCGCCGAGGTACTCAACAGCGCGGCGACGTCAAAGTGGCTAATGGCGCACGCCCAACCGGCAGCGAACGGGTACCGGAGGCTGCAGAGTTCTGTCTTGAAACGGATTCCCTTCCCCGATGCGCTGATCTCTCGCTTGGTCGGCCCTCTCGAAGCAAGTCGCCAGGACGCCCGTCAATCGGCGCTCTCGCTCACGTCCTAGCCCGTGCCTCGAATGGACTCCGTTGACACCCTTCTGAAGCACGCGCTCGATGCGCTCGCGTCAAAGGAGGGGTACGCCAAGCGTAAGCAAGCCTACTCCCAAGAAATGTCGGCTGCGATTGCCTCTGCCTTTTCCGAAGCGGTGCGACAACGTGGGATGCGCGAGGCGCTCCCTGCTCCCCCGGGATCGGACGGTCCCTCCGGCTCCGAGCGGCGCATGGCCGGCGGGATCGGCGCCAAGAAGGTGGATGTAACGTGGGCTACGGAGGAGTGCGGGCTCATCTTCTCGATCTCCGTCAAAACGATCAATTGGCGTGACGCCCGCTCCGGCAACTTCCAGAAAAACCTTACCAACAGGCGCGGCGACCTCCTCTTCGAAGCTGTCACGCTGCACCGACGGTTCCCGTACGCAGTCGTACTGGGATTTCTCTTTTTGGACGTAGGTGCACTGAGAGACGGCACGGACCTCCGCAACTCGACGTTCCACAACGCGCACCAACGCTTGAAGCTGTTCACAGGACGCGACGATCCCGGAGACCGCGAAGAGCAATTCGAGCGACTCTACATCGTTCTCGTGGACGCCGACCCACAAGGGAGTCAAGCGACGTGCTACCACGTCGGCGATCCCGCAGAGCCCGTTTCATTCGAGCAAGCGTTTCACGAAGCCATCGTGCGCGTCGCCGAGAGGAACCCCGACTTCTACGAAGTCGACGACGGACGCATTACGCGCCTCTGACGCTCGCGCATCCCCTCGGCAATCTTCGCTCGATGAAGATCACCCAGGACGTCCGCGACTACGCCGAGGAGCACGGCGTCGACGTCGAAGCGGCGATTCCCGAGGGGATGCGCGAGCGCGCCGAGGCCTTCCGCGAGGGTGGCGGCGAGCTCTATCAAAAGGTGTAGCCCAGCGCACCCGCCGCGCCGGAAGAGGAGAATCCGGCGCGGCGGGCGCATGCTGGCCTTACCCCTCTGACTTCCCATCCGAGGCCATTAGCACGACCTCTGGGCGGAAGGCAGCGATGGGCTCGGCGAGATCGGCTTGTAGTGCGAGGACCTCGTCGATGTCTTTGTACGCCTGCGGCGCTTCGTCGAGGCCGCCGGCGAGGAGTTCGACGCCGCGCTCTTTGAGCCACGCATCGCGGGCGGCGCGGGGGATCTCGCGGAGGGCGTGCTTGCGTCCCATGCGCCGTCCGGCCCCATGACTGGCGCTACCGAGCGACGCAGCGGCCCCTCGCCCGCGGACGACGTACGACGGGTGGCCCTGCGAGCCGGGCACGACGCCGAGCACGCCTTCGTGCGCCGGCGTCGCGCCCTTCCGGTGTACGATGACCTCGCGCGTCTCGCCGTCGATCTCGTGCGTCTCCTTCCACGCGAAGTTGTGGTGGTTCTCCACGGCAACGACGCGCTCCAGCCCGAGCGACGCGGCCAGCGCCTCGTGCATCGTGTGGTGGCACGCCGAGGCGAACCGGCCGGCGAGGTTCATGCTCGTCCAGTATTCCTGCCCGAGCTCGGTGTCGAGTCCGAGCCACGCGAGCGACTGCAAGTCTTTGGGGAGCGGCGTCGCCTCGCGCGCCCACTTCGAGTACCGATCGGCGATGATGGCGCCCACGCCTCGGCTGCCAGAGTGCGTGAGGAGCGCGAAGTATGTCCCCGGTGCAACACCGAGCACCGAAGCGCCCGCCTCGTCCACCGCGAGCCGCCCCGCATCCACGAAGTGATTGCCCGTGCCGCTCGTGCCTAGCTGCGCATGCGCCTTGTCTTTCAGGCTCTGGAGCAGCGGCGTCGCCGCCCAATCGGGGTCGTCGAGGACGGCGTGCTGCCGCCGCTCCCCGGGCTGGAACCGCGCACCGATGCCGAACCGCGTCTCCCGACGGAGCGCGGCACGAAGCCGGTCACGCTGCGCTTCGTCGTCGAGGTAGCCAAGCGCGTCGGCGGGATAGACCGAGAGCATCATGCGGCAGGCGATGTCCACCCCGACCATGTACGGCGCGACGGCCCCGTCGAGAGCGACGACCCCGCCGATGGGGACGCCGTAGCCGATGTGCGCGTCGGGCATGAGCGCGCCGGCGACCGTCACGGGCAGCCGCATCGCGTCGCGAAGCTGCTCCACCGCTTGCGGGTCGATCAACTCGCGACCCCAGACCGGGGCGTCCAGCGGCTGGTCGCGCACGACCGGCGGCTCGGGCCGGTGGCGGTCGGCAAGCACGGCTTGCGCGAGGTCGAAGCCTTGCTCACGCGACGTGATGGAGGCGGGGTCCGAGTGGATACGGTCGAGGAGTGAGAGGGCGTCGGCGGCATCGAGGCCGGCGTCCGTCAGCTCCGCGTAGAGGGTGAGGGCGCGGCCAAGCAGCGGCCCCTCGAGCCATCCACGCGCCAGAAGCGCTGTTCCGTTCAGCGTGTCAGACATAATCAAATTGGGTTGGGACGCGGCGGTGAGCACGAAAAAACCCACCCCCGCGTCTGCAGGGATGGGCTCGTTCGAGAAGCGTCCGTTCGACGCCTACGACCTTCGTCCTCCCCTACGCTTCCGCTCGCCCATAAACGGGCGGTACCAGCGGTCGCTGACGACGGCCGGGCGCTCGACGGATAGGAGAAGGCGTTTGCGCATGGGGGCGAAACTACGGGGGTGGAGCACGAAGGATACGAACGTTGCACACGTTAGACAACACTACGCCGGTCTCTCGACGAGCCGCTTCGCCAACAGCGAACCGCAAGGGCAGCGAGCTTTCCCGACCAATCTTCGGCTACCTCAGAAGCGTCACGCGATGGGTGGCGATGCGGTCGCCCGCCGTCAGCCTGACGAGATAGACGCCGGACGCGAGCACGCGGCCGTCCTCGGCTCGCCCGTCCCACGTCGCCTCGTGAGGACCGGGCGGGCGGAAGCCCTGAGCAAGCGTTGCGACGCGGCGCCCGAGCACGTCGTGGACCTCGAGTGTCACATCGCCTGCCCGATCCGTCTCGTACTGGATCGTCGTCGCGGTAGCGAACGGGTTTGGGAAACTCGCTGTGATCGCCGCGACGGAGGCCGACGGTGTACCCTCGGCGTCGGTCGTCGTGGGCCGTGCCAGGGTGTAGATCCGATGCCCCATCGCGTAGCCGAGCGTGTCGCCGAAGAACTCGAAGCGGTTGATGCTGCCGTCGAGCGCGAGCGGCGACCACGTGGTACCGCCGTCCGTCGTCACCGACGTCATGCCGCGCCCGCTCGCCCAGCCGACGTTCTCGGTGATGAAGCCGAGGCCCTGCAGGTCATTGCTGCCGGGGATCGTGCGCACGCTCCACGTCACGCCCGCATCCGTCGTTTTCAGAACCTTCGCGGGATCGCCGTTGCCCTCGATCGAGACGTAGCCCGTCGTCGGCGTTGGGAAAGTGATCTTCCAGCTCCACTCCCCGCTTTCTCTGATAGGGCTCGTGTAGCGGACGGACCACGTGTCGCCCCCGTCCTCGGTCAGGAGCACGACAGCGCGGCTGTTCGCCCCCGCGCCATCCGTCCCGCCGACGGCGATCCCTCGCTCCTCGTCCCAGAAATAAACGTCGACGAGCGAGCCGACGTACTCCGACATCGAACGCGACGTCCACGTCTGCCCGCCGTCCGTCGTCTTGACGAAGTGCGCGGGTCCGGCATACCAGCCAACGCCGTAGATCACGTCTTCATTGACGGCCCAGAGCCCGCAGATCCCCGACGGCACCGGCCCATCGATGCGATCCGTGATGTCGGTGAACGTCGCGCCGTCCGTGGTCTCGTAGAGCACGTTGCTCTGGTTGAGCGTGCCGACGAATCCGTGCTGCTCGTTGACGAAGACGGTAGCGCGGAGGTACGCCGGAACTTGGTCGAGGAAGGTCCAGCTCGTGCCGCCGTCCGTCGTTCCCCAGATCTCGCCGTCGGGGTTGACGATCCACCCGGTCTCAGGGTCGAGGAAGCTGCCGTCCTCGAAGCGGTAGCCGTGGAAGGGCGAGGCGTCGAGCAGCGACCACGTGCCAGCCCCCGCTTGGGCGACGGCAGGCGGGCCTACGGCGAGGGCGACGAGGAGAACGAGAGCGGAGTGGGTGCGCATGGGAGGCAGGGTCAGGAAATAAACGGGGCAGGATACGGCCCGCCGCTCACGGATACAATCCAAACGGGATTCCCCAGATCGCCGGATCAGTGTAGCCACTTATCGTGTTGACCTTACATCCCTTCTCCCATCTCCCATCTTACGTCCCATGTTCAAGTCGATCGGCGGCGGCCTCCTCGCGCTTCTCCTCCTCCACATCATCTGGAGCTTCGCGGTGGAGCCGCGCCTCCTCCTCGACACGCAGGAGCACGAGGCCGAGGTCCCGAACCTCCCGGCGTCGTGGGAGGGCCAGCGGGTCGCCCTCCTCGCCGACTTCCAGGTCGGGATGTGGTGGGACAACACGGGGATGATCGAGGAAGCCGTCGAAGAAACGATCGAAGCGCAGCCGGCCCTCGTCCTCATCGCGGGTGACTTCGTCTACAAACCCGACTCGGCGAAGGTGCGCGAAGCCGTCGCCCTCGTCCGCCCCCTCGCTGAGGCCGGCATTCCGACTTACGCCGTGCTCGGCAACCACGACTACTCGATGATGAAGGAGTCGAGCGAGAAGCGGCCTGCGATGGCACGATTCCTCGCGTCGGAGCTCGAATCCGCCGGGATCGACGTGTTGGAGAACGAGGTCGTAGAGGCAGTGCGGGACGGTGGCGCGCTGCACGTCGTCGGTGTCGGATCGGCGTGGGCGGAGGAGGCGCGGCCGGCGGCAGCACTAGGGACGGTGCCCGACGGCGCAGCCCGCGTGGTCTTCATGCACAACCCGGTCTCGTTCCGCGAGCTCCCTGCGCAACAGGCGCCGCTCGTGCTCACGGCGCACACGCACGGCGGACAGCTCCGCCTCCCGTTCACCCCGGCCAACAGCTGGCTTGACATCGCCCGCGACCGCGAGGTGATCGCCGACGGGTGGGCGTCGACCTCCATCGGCGCGCCCGGCAATCGGGCGTACGTCAACCGCGGCATCGGCTTCAGCCTCGTCCCTGCCCGCCTCTTCTGCCGCCCCGAGCTGACCGTCTTCACGCTGCGCGCGAGCGAGGACACCCTGCCCCAGCGAGGACCGCAGGCCGGCGACGGCTCGGCCCCGGCCCGGCCGCTCGGATGAGAGCAAGCGCGAGTCCAGCGTATCGCTACGGTAGCGCCACGTTCGCCGGGTCGCCGTGCTGGCTGAGGAACCGGTTCCACCCCCGCACCATCACCGCGAGGCCGATGGCGCCGATCAGCGACATCGCCGCGAAGCTCAGCGAGAGGATCCACTGCGGCCGTTTGTAGGGCTCCAGCACGATCTGACCGTGGCCCGGCCGGGCGAGCACGGTGATCTGCTTCAGCTCCCGCGCCTCGATGCTCTTCAGGAACGTCAGCGGCATCTCGACGGTCCGCTCGACGGCGACGGTCTCGCCCGGCGGCACGTAGCGCAGGAGTACCTGCCCGAGCGTGATCTCCGACCGCTCCGTAGTCTCGATGCCGAGGACGTCGGCCTGCACCGGCACGCCGTCCGTCGCAGCCCCGTGCTGTTCGAAGCCGGCCCAGAGCAGGTAGACGGCAATCGCGAGGAGCAAGGCCGGGAGCGCCCACAGCAACCGGGCGACGAGCGGGTTCGAGAGGAAGTTCATGTGCGTGATCCGTGACGAGTGAGCGCAAAGGCGAAGCAGGTGCTCGGTTCCGTAGTCACGTAGCACGCATCACGAATCAACCCGTTCGCGTCTTCGATCGCCCTCGCCAAATCCTCACGCCCCGCTACTACGCCAGGAAGAGGTACGGCTTCCACTGCTCGTCGAGACGGCCGATGAAGTCACGGATGAACATGACGTGGCTCGGGCGGAAGGGCTTGCGGAGGAGCGGCATCGCCGCCTCCTCAGGCGTCCGGTTCCCCTTCCGGTTATTGCACGGCACACACGCCGCGACGAGGTTCTCCCACGTGTCCTTCCCCCCGCGTGACTTCGGGAGGACGTGGTCGATCGTGAGGCGGTCGTTGCTGCGGCAGTACTGGCAGCGGTGGCGGTCGCGGCGAAGGACGTTCTTCCGCGAGAGCATGATCCGCTTGTAGGGGACGTGGACGTAGACCTTGAGCCGGACGATGCTCGGCCACGGGTGCTGCGCCCGCGCCGAGTGCAGCACCTGATCCTCGCGGGCGTGGACGAGCTCCACTTTGTGCAGCCACAGCAGCACGACGGCCCGCTCCACGCTGCACACGCTGAGGGCGCGGTAGTCCTGGTTCAGGACGAGGACGTGTCCGCCGAGGGCGCTCATGGCTCCCTCCCACCGGGCGAAGCCGGGCGCTGGCGGACGGCGCAGATGTCTGACGCTGGGGTTGGGAAGACGCTCTGGGGTCTGGCCGGGGACGCGGAACCGGTCGGGGGCAACCCCCGGCGGACTCCGGTCCGGGACGTGCGATGCGGGTTCGAGGCCTTGCGTGCGGGAGTATACAAAAAAGACGGCCTGCGCAACAGGCACGCAGGCCGCCCTAATGAGGCTACGGGATACCGCGAGCGGGCGCGGTTACGACGTCACGCGGTACCACGTCTGCGTCCGGCCGAGCGAGCTCCCCATCAGCGGGACCTTGATAAAGCCGCGCACTTCGAGCGTGTTCGCGTCCTTCAGCGACATCTTGGCGCTGTACGTCTTGCCGTTCTTCGGGTCGGTGATGGAACCGTCCTCCCACTCGTCGCCGTCGCGCTCCATGCCCTTGACGATCACGGCCCCGACGAGGTTCTTGTTCTCGTACTCCCCTTCGCAGATGTCGCAGATCGGCGACCGGCCCTCGGGGAGGATCTTGACGATCTTGCCGAAGAGCTCGCCGTCCTGCTCGTAAATCTCAACGACCGACTTCGGCTCGCCGGTTTCGTCGTCGATCGTCCGCCACATCCCGATCGGGCTCTGGGCTTGGGCCGCGGCGGAAAAGAAGAAGAGGGCCATCAGGGCGAAGAGGCCCGGTTTCAGCAGCTTGGTCATGTCGGGAAGGGGTTGGGAGTGTAGCGGATGCTGGTCGGCCTGTAGACCGGAGACATCCACGGCGGGACAGGGAATGGGATGAACGGGCGGAACGCCGCTAAGATTACGTTACCGCCTCACTTATGCAAGCCCCGTACCAGCTTACGGCACTGGGACGGCGACCGAAGCCGCGCCCCACCCGCTCGCTACAGCGATCGCGAGGGCGACGAAGCCGAGCACGACGAAGATAAGCTGGAGCGGGAGGATCCACCGCGCCCACCGCTGCCACGGCACATCAGCGAGCGCGAGGGCGCCCATCAGGATCGCGCTCGTGGGGATGATGAGGTTGGTGAACCCGTCGCCGAGTTGGTAGGCCAAGACCGCCGTCTGCCGCGAGACCCCGACGAGGTCGGCGAGCGGGGCCATGATCGGCATCGTGAGGGCGGCCTGCCCGCTGCCGGAGGGGACGAAGAAGTTAATCGCCGTCTGCACGAGGAACATGACCTGGGCCGCGACGATCGGCCCGGCCTCGCCGATGACGGAGGCGAGCGCGTTCAGGATCGGGTCGATGATCTGCGCGTCCTGCATGACGACGAGGATGCCGCGCGCGAGCCCGATCACGAGCGCTGTCACGAGGAGGTCCTTCGCCCCCGTCATGAACGCCTGCGAGGTCTCCGACGGAGCGAGCCGGCCCGCGACGCCCATCGCGATCCCCATGCCGAGGAAGAGCGCCGCGATCTCGACGATGTACCACCCCTGCTGCGTCACGCCCCACACGAGGAGCGCGATCCCGGCGAAGAACACGCCGAGCACCCACAGCTGCCGACGGCTGATCTCGCCGAATCCCTCCTCCGTCGCGTGGACGCCCGCCGCGCGCTTCTTCCGGTCGATCTCGTAGACCGGGCTCCGCTCGGGGTCGCGCTTGACGCGGTGCGCGTGCCACATGACGTAGGCGATGGCGACGGCCGTGATCACGAGCCACAGCACGATGCGGAAGCCCTGCCCCGAGAACAACGGGACTTCTGCGATGCCCTGCGCCACGCCGACCGTGAACGGGTTGAGGAACGCCCCCGCGAAGCCCGCGCCCGCGCCGACGAACGGGATCGCCACGCCGGTGATGGAGTCGTAGCCGAGCGAGAGCGCGAGCGGGACGAAGATGAGGATGAACGGGACCGTCTCCTCCGACATCCCGAACGTCGCCCCGCCGAGCGAGAAGAGGACCATGAAGAGCGGGATCGTCAGCAGCTCGATGGAGCGCGAGCGACGGGCGCCGCGGACGAGCCGCTCCAGCCCGGCGTCGACGGCCCCCGTCCGCTGCAGCACGCCGAATGCCCCGCCGACGAGGAGGACGAACCCGATGATGTCGGCCGCGTCGATGATCCCGAGGATCGGCGCGGTGAGGATGGCGCCGATCGTGCCGACGATGCCGGCGACGAGCCCCACGTCCGGCCGCTCGACGAAGTGGAAGGAGCCCGGCACGACGGCGTTCTTCGTCCCCGCCGCCGTCTCCAGTTCGACCGTCTCGAACGCGCCCGGCGGGATGACCCACGCGAGGAGCGCGGCGAGGACGATGATCGAGAAGATGATGAGCGTCGTGTCCGGGGCTTTGAACCGGGTCAGCTTCATGAGCGCGAGGGCGAGGGTGAACGCGGCGAGGTCGGTGCCGAACGGGCGCGACCTCCGCGCTCCCTCTCGACGTGCCTAAATTACCCCAGCCGAACTTTTGCCGCGCTACGCGTTAGACCTCGCCGGACGACCCCACCGCTATGCTCCGACTCACTCTCCTCCTCGCTCTCGCCCCCCTCGTCGCGGCGCCGTCCGCGGCGCAGCGGAAAGCCGTCAGCGACACCACGCTCGCGATGCAGGCGGAGCAGGCGTTCGTCCGTGGCATGACGCGGGCCTACCTCGGCGACTACGACGCAGCGATCGGGCAGTACGAGCGGGCGTTGCAGATCCTCCCCGGCCAGGCCGCCTTCCTCGCCGCCCTCGCCGAAGCCCACGAGGCTCAGGGCGACGTCACCACGGCGCTGTACTTCGCGACGCGCGCCGTCGAGGCCGCGCCCGACGAGCCCAGCACGTACCGCCACCTCGCCGGGCTTCAACTCGTCGCGGGCGAGTACGAAGCTGCGATCAGCACCTACGAAGACCTGCTCGCCGTCGCGCCCTACGACCTCCCGGCGCTCACCGCCCTCGCGCGGATCCAGCAACAGGGCGGGCGGCTCGACGACGCCCTTGCAACGTATGACCGCGTGCTCGATCAGGTCGGCGAGAGCGGCGCGGTGCGGACGCGGATGCTCGCCATCTACCAGCGCAAGGGCGACACGGCGGGTGCCATCCGCATGCTCGAAGCCCTCGTCGATCTCGAACCCGATAATCGATCGCTCCGCCGTGAACTGGCTGATCTCTACGCCGAAGCCGGCCGCGCCGACGCCGCCGTGACGACGCTCGAAGCGCTCCTCGCCGAGCGGCCCGACGACCCGGACGCGCTCGTACGCCTCGCCGCCCTCTACCGCGAACGGGGCGACGACGACCGCGCCGACGCGCTCCTCGGCGCCTTCGGCGAGCCGGGCGTCGTCTCCGATGCCTCGCTCGCGCAGGCCGCTGCGCTCTACCTCCGCGCCAACGACGATCCTGCCGCTGCCGAGACCGCCCGCCGCCTGCTCGAAGCCGCCGATGCAACCGACGCGGCCGACGGCTCCGCGCTCCTCATGCTCGGCGACCTCCGCTACCGGGACGAGGAATGGGCCGCCGCCGCCGACGCCCTCGGCCGCGCCCTTGCCGACGACCCACGCAACCCGACGGCGTGGGCGCAGCTCGTCGCCGCCCACCTCCGCTCCGGCGATGCTGACGCCGCGCTCGACGCCGCCGAGGAGGCGACGCTCCTCTTCCCCGGCCAGTACGCCCTCGTCCGCATCGCCGCGATCGCCCACACCGAAGCCGGCGAGTACCGCGCCGCGCTCCGCCTCCTCGACGAAGCCCTCGTCATCTTGGCAGACGAGATGCCGGACGACGATCGGGAGCGCGGCGACCTCCTCAGCGACATCGGCTGGGCGCACTTCGCCGACGGCGCGTTCGACACGGCGGTCGAATGGTTGACGAAAGCGGCCGAAGCCGACGAGCCGACCGCGAGGCTGTACGAACGCCTCGGCGACGCGGAAGCCGCTCGCGGCCGCCGCGACGCCGCCCGCCGCCACTGGCAGGCAGCCCTCGACCTCGAACCCGGCCGCGCCGGGCTTCGGCAAAAGCTCGACGCCAACACACCTTGATCCCACGGCGTGCCCGGCGACTCGGCCCCGTCTGAGGGAGGCATACTTCGGCTCCCCGTCGGCCCGTTGACTTGCCGTGCCGACCGCGCCCCGCCCGTTTCCCACCGCCAACCCCACGCCCCATTGCGCCTGCTCTCGTTCTGCTGCGCCAGCATCCTGCTCATCGCCGGGTGCTCGTCCGGTCCGCTCGTCCGCGACGCACCCGACCTCACCGCACCGGCCGAGTTCCCGAACCACTCCACCGAGCAGGTGCTGGCTCGGATGGCTGCCGTCGCCGCCGCCGATTCGCTCGTGGCGTTTTCAAGTCAAGCGAAGGTCGAAGTCCGTTCGCCCTCCCGCGACGCCGACCTCTCGGCGACGATCCGGCAGCGGGCGGCCGATACGCTCTGGGCCTCCGCGCGCGGCCCGCTCAGCATTGAGGTCGCCCGCGCGCTCGTGACGGAGCGCGACTTCGCCCTCCACGACAAGATCAACGACCGGCTCTACCTCGGCCCGACGCGCGCCGTTGCAGCGTATTTCCCTGTCTCGTTCGAGGCCGACGCCTCCGCCGAGCTGTTCTCCACCTTCCTCGGCACGCTCCACCCGACCGGTGAGGGCTGGACGATCGGCACCGTCGACGGCTATTATCGACTCACCGACGGTGGACCCAGCAGCCGGGTCTATACCATCGATCCCGCCTCGTGGCGGACGGTCCGCTACCAGCATTTCGTCGACGGCCAGCTCTTCGACGAACGGGCGTTCTCCGCCTTCGACGTGATCGACGGGCGGATCTTGCCGCGCCGCGTCGAGGTCTGGAACCCGCAGTCCGAGACGCGGCTGACGATCGAGCACCGTAAGCTCACGCTGAACCCGACCACCCTAGACTTCCCCTTCTCCCCCGGTGATGCCGACGTTCGACGCCTCGACTGACGTGCTGCGCTCCCTCTTCCTAGCCCTCGTGCTCCTGTTCGTCGCGTCCCCGGTCGCCGCGCAGGAGGCCGAGCGGGCAGCGGCGGAGCAGCGCCTCCGCGAGCTTAAAGCACAGATCGAAGAGTACGAGCGCCAGCTCTCGACGACGCGACGCGAGGAGACCGACGCCGCCGCCGCGCTCAACGAGCTTGACCGCGAGATCAAAGTCCGCGAAGCCCTCATCGCCTCCTACCGCGAACGGCAGAACGTGCTCAGCGGCGAAGCCCTCGGCATCGAACGCTCGATGACGCAACTGGAGCTGGACCTCGGCGAGCTGAAGGAGGAGTACGCCCACCACGCGCGGAACGCGTACATGCGCGGGCGCACCGGCGACCTCGCGCTGATCCTCTCGGCGGGCTCGATCAACAAGATGATCGTCCGCACGCGCTACCTCCAGCGGTTCACCCAGCAGCGCCGCCGGAAGCTCGACGAGATCGCGGCCACGCAGCAGGAGATGACCGACCGGCAGGCCGCGCTCGATTCCTCGGCGGCACGCATCCAGTCGCTCCTCGCCGAGAGCCGCACCGAGCAGGCCGCCCTCGCCCGGCGGAAGAGCGAGCGGGCGGCGCTCGTGACCACGCTCCGCCAGAGACGCACCGGGCTTCAGTCCGAACTCGAACAGCGGCAGAGCGACATCAACCGGCTGGAATCGCGGATCCAAGAGATGATCGCGGCGGCCGAAGCCGCGCGCCGACGCGAGACCGAGCGCGCCCGCGCCACGGCTCGCGCCACGGGCAACGCCGAGGCCGTCCGCGCCGCCGAAGCCGCTGAGTCCGCCTTCGTCGAGCTGACCGGTTCGTTCCGGCAGAACCGAGGGAAGCTGCCGTGGCCGGCGGCGGGCGTCGTCACCGGCACGTTCGGGACGCGGACGCACCCCGTCTACGGCACGAAGACGCGCAGCATCGGGCTGGAAATCTCGACCCCACCGACGGCCTCCGTCCGCGCCGTCTTCGACGGGACCGTGATCCGCATCTTCGCGATGCCCGCCTACGGCACGTCCGTCATGGTCTCCCATGGCGACTACGCGACGATCTACGGTAACCTCTCCTCCGTCGACGTGCGGCAGGGGCAGCAGATCCGCGCCGGGCAGGCCGTCGGCCGCGCCGGGACCGCCTCCGACCCCCTCGGCGCAGGCGTCTTCTTCGCCCTCTTCGCCGACGGCGACGCCGTGGACCCGGCGGGCTGGCTGCAGCGGCGGTAGCAGGTCGGCTGAGCCTCAGCCCTCGCGCTCCACCGACACCGCCTCCACGCTGTCGAGCCACGCGGCGACGTGGCTCGGTTCGAGCGAGAACGTTGCCACCGGACGTGCGATTCCGCGGAGTTGGCACGCTTCCGCGTGCTCGTACGGGAAGGCCTCCTTCGTCAGCGCATACACCGGGAACGAGACGAGGATCTGCCCCGGCGTGCAGACGCCCTCAAGCCGCGAGGCGAGGTTCACCCCCTGCCCGATGGCGGTGTATTCCATGAGGTCGTCGGACCCGAAGTTGCCGACGGTCACCTCGTCCTGGTGCACGCCGATGCGGAGTTCGAGGTCGTGGGCGACCCCGTCGCGCTTCCACTTCGCACGGAGCGCGCGCAGCCGGTCCTGCATCGCCACGGCCATCTCCACCGCGCGGCGAGCCTGCTCCTCGGGCGCCATCGCTTCGGCGGCCCCGAAGAGAGCCATGATGCCGTCGCCCATGAACTTGTCGAGGGTGCCGCCGTGCGCCTCGATCAGGCCCAGCATCTCGCCGAGATACTCGTTGAGCAGCTCGGTGACGACCTCGGGGGGCGTCGTGTCGGAGAGGTGGGTGAAGCCCGTGAGGTCCGAAAAGAACACGGTCACGCGCTTGCGCTCGGCCGCGAGGCGCACGTCCTCGTCGGCGTGGAGGATCGCATCGACGAGCTTGCTCGGGAAGTACTTGCGGAGGCGAGAGCCGCGGACGATCTCGGCGAGCTGTTCGCGCACCTTCTCGTGGAGGTCCGCGTTGAGTTCGGCCAGCTCCCGCTCCTGCTTTTTGATCGTGAGGAGGTTGTGGACACGGGCGCGCAGTTCGCGGGCGTTGAAGGGCTTCGCGATGAAATCGTCGGCCCCGAGTTCGAGCCCCTCGACGCGGTGGTCGTCGTCGGCCTTGGCCGTGAGGAGGACGAGGGGGATGCTCTGGAGTTCGGGGTCGGCCTTCAGGGTGCGGCAAAGCGTGTAGCCATCCATCCGCGGCATCATCACGTCGGAGAGGATGAGGTCGGGACGGAGCTCGCGCGCCCGTTCGAGCCCGGCCAGCCCGTCCGGCGCCTCTTCGATGTAGTAGCGATCCGAGAGGCAGTCGCGGATGTAGCCGCGGACATCGGGATTGTCCTCGACGATGAGGAGGCGCGGGGCTTCCGAGGGCACGGTCGACACCGGCGCCTCGACCGCCGCCTCCCGCTTCATCGCGATCATTTCGGGGCCGCCGAGGACCGAAGGCCGCGCCGCCGCGTCCACATTGCCTACGAGATCGCCAGGCGAAAGGTGGGCCTCGCCCAGCGGCAACCGCACGGTGAACGCCGTCCCCACGCCTATTTCACTCTCGACCGAGACCTCGCCGCCGTGGAGCGTCACGAGTTCGCGGACGAGCGACAGCCCGATCCCGGTGCTGGACTGCAGCGCGGAGCCCGTTCCCGCCACTTGGGTGAACCGATCGAAGACCGTCGCCAGCGCCTCCGGTGGGATGCCCTGGCCGGTGTCGACCACGTGGACGGCGACGGCCCCCTCGGCGAACCCGTCGCTCGGCACCTCCTCCTCCACCGTCACGCAGATCGTGCCGTCCGCAGGGGTGTATTTGACCGCGTTCGAAAGGAGGTTGTAGAACACCTTCTCCAGCTTATCCGGATCGTAGCAAAGCGCGACGGGACGATCGGGCACGTCGAGTGTAAGGCCGATGCCGTGCTCGGCGGCGAAGGTCTGGAACGAGCCCACGATCATGTCGAGCGGCGATCGGAGGTCGCCGCGCTGCGCTTCGAGCTCCATCCGGCCGGACTCCAGCTTGGCCACGTCGAGGAGTTGGTTGATGAGGCGGAGCAGGCGGCGGGCGTTACGCAGCATCACCTCGTGCTGCTTCCGTAGCGGTTCGGGCGTGGGCCCGTAGGCCCCGTCGAGCGCGTTTTCCAGCGGCCCGATCGTGAGCGTGAGGGGCGTGCGAAATTCGTGGCTGATGTTGTTAAAGAAGTGGGTCTTCGCCTCGTCCAACCGGATCAGCTCGCTCGCCTGCTGTTCGACCGTGGCTTTTTCCTGCGCCAGCTCGTGCGTTCGCACCTCCACGACGTGCTCGAGGTGTTCGGCGCGGGCCCGAAGCTGCCGGACCCGCACGCGGTACACGCCGAAGCCGGCCGCCCCCATCAGCAGCACGCATAGCGCGGCGAACCACGTCGTCTGCCAGACGTGCGGGGCGAGGGTGAGGGTCACGACGGCGCCCGTCTCGTTCCAGACGCCGTCGTTGTTCGCCGCCTGCACGCGGAAGCGGTAGGTGCCGGGGGCGAGGTCGGTGTAGTAGGCCGTGCGGCGCGTCCCCGCCTCGGTCCACTTCCTGTCGCGGCCTTCGAGCCGAAAGCGGTGACGGACCTGGCCCGGGGCGAAGAAGCTGAGGCCGGCGTACTCGAAGGCGAACTCGTCGCTGCCCGCCGGCAACGATAGCCCTTCAGCCATCGTACCGCCGAGCGATACCGGCACGCCGTTGACGAGGACACGCTGCACGGCGACAGGCGGCGGCAGGCGGTTCGAGCGGAGGTGGGCGGGATCCACGGTCACGGCCCCCTGCGCGGTGGCGAACCAGAGCGCGCCGTCGTGGGTCCGCCACCCCGCCGGCTGCACGCCACCGTTGCACTCGGGGTGTTTCATCCCATCTGCGCGCCCGTAGCGGTCAGGCCGCACGGCCCGCTGTCTGCCGCGTGCGACGGCGTCGAACTCGGCGAGAGCGATGCGGAAGAGGCCTTTGTTCGAGCTCATCCAGAGGTAGCCCTCGTCGTCTTCGAGGATTTGGAACACGGCGTCGGTCGGAAGCCCCTCGCTCGTAGTGAACGCGACGAGGTCGTCGCCCACGATCCGTGCGATGCCTCCGCCGTCGGTCCCCGCCCAGAGGCTTCCGTCGGGGCGCGCATGCAGGGTGAGGACGACGTCGTGCAGCGCGTCGGCGAAAGGGGCAGCGAAGACGCCGTCGCGATATCGGAGCAGCCCGCTGCCGTACGTGCCGACCCAAAGCGCCCCGTCGGCGCTCTGTGCGAGGGCGATCACCGCGCCCTCGGGTGCACCATCAGTTACGAGCGTTTCGAACCGCCTCCCATCCCACCGGCTCAGTCCGCCATCGGTGCCGACCCAGAGCGTTCCCCCGCGGTCTTCGAACAGCGCGAGCACGTACTGATCTGGAAGCCCGTCGGCCGTGGTATACGTTGTGAACACGCCTTTGTGGTAGCGGCTAAGCCCCGCCCCGTCGGTGCCAATCCATAGCGCGCCGTCGCGTGTGCCGTAGACCGTCGATACATGGTCATCGGCGAGGCCGTCGGCAGCGGTCAGAGTTTGTTCGACGCGGCCGTTCCGAATCCGGCTGACCCCTCCCCCCTCCGTTCCCACCCACACGGCTCCGTCCGAGGTTTCGGTGACGGAGAAGACCACGTCGTGCCCGAGCCCTTCGCGCGTGGTAAACGGGGTGACTTTGGCGTCGCGGACGCGGGCAAGCCCTCGGCCGTCGGTGCCGATCCAGAGGCTTCCCTCACGGTCTTGGCGGAGCACACGGACGTTGTCGAGGACCCCGTCGTCGGAGGGAAGAGGGGTGACACGGCCGTCGTGCAGCCGGCTCACCCCGCTTCCTATCGTCCCCACCCACAGGCTCCCCTTGAAGTCAGCGTAGAGCGCAGACACCTCTGCTCCATCGAATGCGTCAGCGCCGGGAGGTGTAGTGAGCCGGCCACCGACGAGGTATCCAATTCCATCCCACGCGCCCACCCACACGCCGCCGGCCGAGTCCTCGTGGAGCGCCGTGATCGCGCTCGCGGCCGCCCCACCGAGTTTAGCATACGGATGCGTCCGCCTTCCGTCGAAGTGGTACAACCCTTCCCGCGTACCGACCCACACCCCGCCAGCGCGGCGCGGTGCGAGAGCCCGGA
Organism: Rhodothermales bacterium; assembly: GCA_039944855.1. Taxonomy (NCBI): domain Bacteria; kingdom Pseudomonadati; phylum Rhodothermota; class Rhodothermia; order Rhodothermales; species Rhodothermales bacterium. Next base: position 26,237 of record JBDUXZ010000029.1, read on the forward strand.
TATAGGCCCCCGCGAGGGCGTCTGCCCCACGGTGACACGTGATGGGCGACGCCGAGTCAGGTGCCACATCGTGCCAGCACAGCCCCTCGCGCGTGCCGAGCCAGAGCCGCCCGGTCCCGTCCACGGCCAGCGCGCCAACGGTCTCACTCGCGAGCCCATCGCCCGGCCCGTAGGCCGTCGCCCGGTCGTCCGTGTCGAGGTGCACGAGGCCACCGTCCCGCGTACCTGCCCACAGCCCGCCCTCGGGATCCGCGGCGAGCGCGAGCATCGTGTTGTCGCGGATCGTCGGGTTCGTCCCGCTGTCGAACACCGTGAAGGCGACCCCATCGAAGCGAGCGAGCCCTTCGTCCGTCCCGAACCAGACGTGGCCGTCGGCGGTCTGGATCATGTCGGCAACGACGCTCTGCGGGAGGCCGTCCTCCACGGTCCACCGATCGAAGACGTACTGGGTGGGCGCCTTCGCCGGGTCGAGTGTACGCGTGGTCCACTCCGGCGTCGGCTGAGCTGCCGTCCTCGGTACTCCCACCGCCCATACGATGGTGCCTAGCAGGAGCAGGTAACGGACGGAGGGGCCGCGCATAAGGTGAGAAACGGTAGTATAAAGCGGGACGCCACGCCGTGTCGCAAGGATGGTACCACCTCTGAGAAGGGCCAAACGAGCCTATCTACGCTGCTTTCCTCGTACCAAACCACTCGACACGTTCCACATTTCCCATCTATTCCCTCCGACGCCGCGGCTGCGCGCCTTGCTCGTTCTGAGACATTGCGCTCTTCACTCCTACTCTGAGGGAAACTTTTTAAGGGACGGCCCCCTGACGGTTAGACAAACGCGAGGCCCGAACGGCACGTGCCTCCTGAGCGCATGGCGTTTGCTCTAACCGAAGCAAGTCACCCACCCCACCCCACACCATGCCCTATCACTCCATGCGCTACCTCACCCTCTTCGGTGCCGTATGTCTGCTCACGCTCGCCGGGTGCGCCGACGAACTGACAGGCTTCGACGCCGACGCACCCGACGTAGTCGCCCCCGTACCCGAAACCCCTGACGCAGACCTCGCTGGCATCATCGCCGACGTTCGGACTCAGATCGAGCATTCGCCGAAGGTCATGAATAAGGAGGCCCTATACGGCCGCCTTGATGCAATAGGGCAGTCCCAGGCTGCGTTGGGTGATACGGAAGCGGCGCGGGGCCTCCTCTCCCTCCTGGGTCTCGATCTCGACTTTGTGCTGGTGTACGTCCCGAGCGTAACCGACCCCGAGGAGGAGTCAGCCTCCACCTTCAGTGGGCACCGCGTCAAGAAACGCTCGTACTACCGCGATTCCATCTCCGGCGTTTCGTTCTCTATCTCGATCCGGGGCGTGCTTTCCCTGCTGAACTCGCTCCTCACCGATCCCTCCGTGCTGTTCATCCAGTTCGACGACGTGATGAGCCGCCCGCTCGACGTCAGCGCCTATCAGGCGATCGGTGAGCAGCAACTCCCGTGGGGCATCGTGAACGCCGAAGCTCCGCTGTCATCCGCAGCGGCAGGGGACGGCTCGGGAGCCGTCGAGGTGGACCTCTTCGTGATCGACAGCCGCGTCTCCCACAGCGACCTCCGCGTCGTCAGCGAGACCAGCTTCCTCAGCTACCGCGACCTCCCCGATACCGAGGGACACGGCACGCACGTGGCCGGGACCGCGGCCGCGCTCGACAACGGCTTCGGGGTGGTGGGCACGGCGCCGGGCGCCCGCGTCCACGCCCTCGAAGTTCTCGACGCGCACGGCGCGGTCAAGCTCTCGACCCTGCTCAGCGCGGTGGACCACGTCGCGGCCTATCGCCGCGCCCATCCCGACACCCCGATCGTCGTCAACATGAGCATCGGGGGCTACACGGGGACGACGTCTTACAACGCCCTCGACCTCGCCGTCAAGGCGTCGATCGAACAGGGCATCGTCTACTGCGTCTCCGCCGGTAACGACGGCAGCAACGCCGCCCGGTACTCCCCGGCTCACGTGACGGAGGCCATTACGGTCGGTGCCTTCAACCCCGACGGCGGGTTCGCTTCCTACTCGAACTACGGCTCCGTGGTGGACGTGCTGGCCCCCGGCACCGACGTTCTCTCGACGCTCGTCGGTGGGCGGTACGGCCTCTTGAGTGGAACCTCGATGGCGACCCCGCACGTGGCCGGTGCCGCTGCGCTCTACCTCTCGATGCACCCCGGCGCCTCTCCCGAAGAGGTCCGCGACGCCATCGTGCAAAGCGCGCGCGCCGGGATCACACGCGTTCCCACTGGCACGACGCGGCGCGCGCTGCGCATGAGCGGCTTCTGATTCGCGGCGACCTACTGCACCGTACGGCGGGATGCGAGGGGGCACAGCGCTCTCTCGCATCCCGTCGTTTTATTCCTCCTCCCTTACGAAGCGGCGCGGCGGGGTGCCCACCGCTCCCTTAGAGTGTCCCGCGCAGCTTCTCAGCCTTCACCACGCGCTCGACGGCGACGACGAAGGCCCCGTTGCGCAGCGTCACGTCGTAGTGCGCGGCGCGGTTACGCACGGCGCGGTAGGCCTTGAGCATGATCTCTTCGAGCCGCTCGTTGACGAGGTGCTCGCTCCACTGGAACTGCTGGAAGTTCTGCGACCACTCGAAGTACGACACCGTCACGCCGCCGGCGTTCGCGAGGATGTCCGGCACGACGAGCACGCCGCGCGCGTTGAGCCGTTCGTCGGCCTCGGGCGTGATGGGGAGGTTCGCGCCCTCCACGACGAGCCGCGCCTGCACGCTGTCCACGTTCTCCGCGTTGATGGCGGACTCGACGGCGGCCGGGATAAGCACGTTGCAGTCCACGCCCATGAAGTCGGCGTGGGCGACGTGCTCGATGCCGGAGCCGTCGTAGCCCTCGATCGTGCCGTGGCGCTGGCCGGACTTGTACTCGCAGATGTCCTTCACGTTGAGCCCGTCGCCGCAGAAGAGCCCGCCGGACACGTCCGAGACGGCGACGACCTTCGCCCCTTTCTCTTCGAGCAGGAGCGCCGCGTGCATCCCCACGTTCCCGAAGCCCTGCACGGCCACACGGAGATCGCTCACCTCCATCCCGAGGTCGCTGGCCGCTTCGAGCGTGCAGATCATCACGCCGCGCCCCGTCGCCGCCTCGCGCCCCGGCGAGCCACCGAGTTCGATTGGCTTGCCCGTAACGACGGCGGGTGAGTGCCCGTGCTGCCGACCGTACTGGTCCACGATCCACGCCATCACCTGCGCGTTCGAGCCGAGGTCGGGCGCCGGCACGTCGCGGTTCGGGCCGAGGATGAGGTGGATGCGGGAGATGTAGCGCCGCGTAAGCTGCTCCAGCTCGCGCTTCGTCAGCTCGCGCGGGTCGACGTTGATGCCGCCCTTGCCCCCGCCGAAGGGGATATCGACGAGCGCCGTTTTGTACGTCATCATCTCGGCGAGGGCGCGAACCTCGTCAGCGTCGACGAGCGGGGAAAACCGGATGCCGCCTTTGAACGGGCCGCGGGCTCCGTTGTGCTGGATGCGATACCCGGTGTAGGTCCGCAGCGAACCGTCCTCCATGTGGAGCGGGACCTCGACTTTCATCTCGCGGAACGGGCGGCGGACGAGCTGGCGCCACTCGTCTTCGAGCCCGATCACGTCGGCCGCGCGGTCGAAGTTGGCCGTGGCGATTTCGTAGGCGGAGACTTTCGGGCGTTCCTGTACGATCGTGGACATGCTGGAGTAGGGAGAGGTGAATGAAATGAGGAAGGGCGACCCCAAGTAACGGAAGCGCTCCCGAAAAGTGAAGGGCGCGCGCGAGAAACCGCGCCGAAGACGCTCGCCCTTCCCCGCCGCTGCCGTAGTTTTCGGCCATGTCGAAACGCCCCCTCATCACCGAACGCGACGTCCGCCGCGCCCACGACGCCGGGCAGCGCGCGCTCGCGATCGCCCCGAACGCGCTCGTCACCGCCCTCGCCCGCGACTTCGCTCGCGACCACGGCATCGCCCTCACTGAGCGCGCCGAGCCGGAAGCGAAGCCCGACGGTACGCCCGACTGCGGCTGCGCGCCCGCCGCCCCCTGCGGTTGCCACGATGCCCCTCCCAACACGCTCGCGCTCGGCTGCGACCACGCCGGCTTCGCCTACAAACAAGCCCTCGCCGACCACGCTCGCAGCCTCGGTTGGACCGTCACCGACGTCGGCACCGACTCCGATGCTCGCTGCGACTACCCCGACTTCGCGTACGCCGTCGCCCGGCTCGTCGCGCTCGGCGAGGTCCAACTCGGGCTGATGATCGACGGCGTCGGCGTCGGCTCAGCGATGGTGATGAACAAAGTCCCGACGGTCCGCGCGGCGTGCTGCGCGAGCGAGTTTGCCGCCTTCAACGCCCGCGCCCACAACGACGCGAACGTGCTCACGCTCGGGAGCCGGACCGAGGGCATCGAGGTCTGCAAAGGAATCCTATATACGTTCCTCAAGACCGACTTCGAGGGCGGGCGCCACGCCGAACGCGTGCAGAAGATCGCCGACGTCGAGGTCCGCTTCCTCCCCGGCTCGCCGGACGCGCTGTGATTCAGCCCGACGCAATCCCCGTCCGCATTGCCCGCTCTCGCATCGCCCTCGCTGCGCCCGACGTAGCGGCGCTTTTCGGGAAAGGCTATGCCCTGCGCGGCGCCGAGCGCGTGCTCGTATCGAGGACCGGAACGCGCGAAGTCAGCGTGCCCGTCGCGGCTGCGAAGTCGACCGGCCTCGTGCTCGACGCGCTCGACCGTGACGCGCTCGGCGACGGCCCGCCGCTCCGGCTGCGCGGCCCGGCCGGTTCGGTCGCCGCCCCGACGGCCGAGCCGGTGCGCCGCGCGCTCGCGCTCCCCGCCGGGCTGATCCGCGCGTGGCGGCTCGACGCCGGCCGCGTCGTCACGGTGCAGGCGGGGGCCGTCGCTTTCGGCGATGTCATCGTTGAGGAGGGCGACGGACACGTCCGGCTCGACCGCGCCGACGCGCTCGCGGCCGGGCTCGCCGACGGCGATACGGTGCGGTGGAACGCTCAACTCGTCCTCGCCTCTCCCCCCCTCGCCCCGACCGATGCCGCCGCCCCGAAGGTCCGCGCGACGGGCCGCCTCATCACGGAGAACGACGTGCGGCAGGCGCGGCTGAAGGGGCAAAAAATCGTCCTCGGGCCGGGCCACATCATCACGCCTGCCGCCCGCAGCCTGGGCCGCGAACTCGGCGTCCTCCTCGATGCCTGACGGGCTATCTTCCGCGGCTCCACCCACGTCCTGCCCTATGCCCCGGCTCCTCCCCGTCCTCGCCTTCCTTCTGCTCGCGCTGCCCGTGCGGGCGCAGAACGCCTCGCCCATCGACCCCGGCGTGCGGCCGGTCACGCGCACGTTCGCCATCACGAACGCCCGCGTCATCCCCGAGCCGGGCCGCGTGCTCGACCGCGCCACCGTCGTCGTCCGCGACGGGCTGATCGAAGCGGTGGGGCCGAACGTGACGCCGCCGTTCGATGCCGAGATCATCGAGGGCGATTCGCTGACGGTCTACGCCGGGTTCATCGACGGGCTCGGCCACGCCGCGATTCCCGAGGTGAAGGATGACGGCGACGATGAGAAAGTCCGCGACCCCGGCGATCCGCCCCGCGACCGCGCCGGCATCCAGCCCGACCGCTCCGCCCGCGCCCTGCTCGACCCCACCGACGGCTCCGTCGAAGCGCTGCGGAAGCTCGGATTCACGGTTGCCCACGCTGTCCCGCGCGACGGGATGCTGGCAGGGCAAGGCGTCGTGATTCTGCTCGCGGGCGACGACGCCGATGCGCTCGTGCTGCGCGACGCCTCCTCCCTCTTCGCCCAGTTCGACAGCGCGTCCGGCGTGTATCCGGCCACGCCGATGGGCATCCTCGCCGTCCTCCGCCAGCTCGTCCGCGACGCCGAGCGGCGGCAGGAGGGCGCTCGCCTCTACGCCGAGAACCCGGCCGGCCTCGGCCGCCCGGACTACGACCCCGCCCTCGCCGCGCTCGCCCCCACGATGTCCGGCGACCGGCCCGTGTTCTTCTCCGTGGACGACGTGCTCGAAGCCCACCGCGCGCTCGGCATCGCCGCCGAACTCGGCCTCCCGCTCGTGCTCGGCGGCCTCCGCGAGAGCTCGCACCTGACCGACAAGCTCGCCGCGGCCGACGTGCCCGTCTTCGCCGCCCTCGCTCTGCCGGAAGCCGAAAAAGATTCGACGGCGACGGACTCCGTAGCCGTCGCGCCCGCCCAAGTTTTCATCACCGAGCGCCGCACACGGTCCTACGCCGACGTGGACGACGAAGTGAACGCGCTGAAGGCGAAGCGGCGCGAAGCCATCGCCCTGTACGAGCGAAACGCGGCCACGCTCCACGCCGCTGGCATCCCCTTCGGCTTCGCCACGCTCGACGCCAAGCCGGGTGACATCCGCGAGAACCTGCGCCGGATTGTCGCCGCCGGGCTCTCCGAGGACGACGCCCTCGCCGCGCTCACCACGACGCCTGCCGCCCTCCTCGGGCTCGACCGCAGCCTCGGCACGGTCGAGCCCGGCAAGATGGCCAACCTCGTCGTCACGCAGGGCTCGTACTTCGCCGAGGATGCTCCCGTCCGCTTCGTGTTCGTCGACGGGCAGCGGTTCGAGATCGACGAAGACGCGGCGTTCGACCCCACGGCTGAGGTCGTTGCGGCGGGGACGTGGGACTACCGCGTCGTCTTCGACGGCGGCGTGCAGACGGGGACGATGACGCTCACCGACGACGGCGGCACGCTCGGTGGGACCCTTACGGTCGAGGACGGCTCCGCGCTCACGATGGAGGGCGTGACGCTCACCGGCAACCGGCTCGTGTTCCGCCTGCCCGAAACGCCGTTCGGCCCCCTCGACGTCTCCGGCCTCATCGCGGGCGACACGTATACCGCCGAGGTCACGGGGCCAGGCGCGCCCGATCTCACGCTCAGCGCCACCCGCCGCCCCGAGAATTAACCCGTGGAGGCGCCGCCTGTCGCGCCTCTACCACCGTGCCGACCCATGCGCCTGCTCTTCTTCCTCCTCCTGCTCGCCCCCGCCGCGCTCGCCCAAGAGACAGGCGACCTGCTGATCCGCGGCGCGACCGTGCTCACCGTCACGAACGGCACGCTCGCCGATACCGACGTGCTCGTGCGCGACGGCAAGATCGCCGAGATCGGCTCCGACCTCCGCGCCCCGCGCGGCGTGCGCACGATCGACGCGACCGGCCGCTTCCTCATGCCCGGCATCGTCGACGCCCACTCGCACATCGGGATCTCGTCGGTGAATGAGGCGACGAGCCCGGTCACGGCGCAGGTCTGGGTCGGCGACGTGCTCAACCCGCTCGACGTGCGGCTCTACCGCGCCCTCGCCGGCGGCGTCACGACGAGCCACGCCATGCACGGCTCGGCGAACGTGATCGGCGGGCAGAACGAGACGATCAAGCACCGTTGGGGCGTGACCGACCCCGAGGCGCTCCGCTTCGAGGGCGCGCCGCGCACGATCAAGTTCGCCCTCGGCGAGAACCCGACGCGGGTCCACGGGAAGGGTCGCGGCATCCGGCCCGCCACGCGGATGGGCGTCGAAACCGTGATCCGCGACGCCTTCACCGAGGCCCAGCGCTACCGCGAGCGGCAGGACGCCTACGCCGCGGCGCGACGCGACGACCGCCGCGCGATGCCGCCCGCCTACGACCTCCAGCTCGAAACCCTCGCCGACATCCTCGACGGCGAGATCCTCGTCCACACCCATTCGTACCGCGCCGACGAAATCCTCATGCTGCTCCGCGTGCTCGACGACTTCGGCATCCGCCGCGTCACGTTCCAGCACGCGAACGAAGGCTTCAAAGTCGCGCCCGAGCTCGCCGCCTTCGGGGCCGGCGCGTCCGTGTTCTCCGACTGGTATGCGTACAAGTTCGAGGTCTACTACTCGACGGCGTTCAACGCCGCGATCCTCGCGCGCAACGGCGTCCGCACCAGCATCAACTCCGACAGCGCCGAGCTCATCCGCCACCTCTACCACGAGGCCGCGAAGGCGCAGCACTACGGCGGGCTCAGCGACGACGAGGCCCTTGCTCTCATCACCCTCAATCCCGCGTGGCAGCTCGGGGTGGACGACCGCGTCGGCTCGATCGAAATCGGCAAAGACGCCGACCTCGCGCTCTTCGAGAGCCACCCGCTCTCGAGCTACGCCGTCCCCGTGCTCACCGTCGTCGACGGCGTCGTCCGGTTCGACCGGGCCGAGGACCCCGACGACGTCCGCCTCTTCGTCGATCCCGAGGAGGAGGTCGACGACGTGATGTTCGCCGAGGAGCACACCGACGCCTGCCTGCAAGGCGTCGCCGAACTCGGCGCGTGGTGGCTCCGCTAAACCGACTGACCCGACCCCGATGACGCTGCTCCTGCTCGCCCTCGCTCTCGCCGTCCTCCCGCCCGCCGGCTTCCCTGCCGACCCGGACGAGGGGAGGCGCGGCACGTTCTACCTCACGAACTGCCGCATCGAGACCGTCACGAACGGGGTGATCGAGAGCGGCTCACTCCTCGTTCGCGGCGGGCTGATCGAAGCCCTCGGCGAAGCCGTCCCGCAACCGCCCGACGCCGAGGTGATCGACTGCGCGGGTGAGACGATCTATCCCGGCATGATCGACGGCGGGACGCGGCTCGGGCTGCAAGAGATCGGCTCGCTCGACGAGACGCGGGACTACGCCGAGATCGGGAGCGTGACGCCGCACATGCAGGCCCTCACCGCCGTCAACCCGTCCTCGACGCTGATCCCGATTACGCGCGTCAGCGGCGTGACGACCGTACTCACGGCGCCGTCGAGCGGGCTCATGCCCGGCACCGCGGCGCTCATCTCGCTCCACGGTTACACGCCCGACCAGCTCGATGCAGGCTTCCGTGGCGTCGTGCTCAACTTCCCGTCGTCGGCGCGGCGCGGGCGGTGGGACCGGCGCACGGCGGAGGAGATCAAAAAGGACTCCGACGAGGCGTTCGAGAAGCTCGACGACACGTGGGAGCAGGCCCGGCTCTACGCACGGATCGACTCCGCCTACCGCGTCGCGCCCGAGCCGAAGCCGACGCCAGAGTACGTGCCCGAGATGCAGGCGCTCGCCGCCGTCGTGCGCGGCGAGGTCCCCTTCCTCATCGACGTCAACGCGGCCAAAGACATCACGCGAGCGATCGAGTGGGTGCAGGAGCGCGGCGTCCGCGCCGTCTTCACGGGCGTCAGCGAAGGCTGGCGCGTGGCCGACGAGATCGCTGCGGCCGGCATCCCCGTCATCGCCGGCCCTGTCCTCGCGCTCCCGACGCGCGACGCCGACCGCTACGACAGGGCCTACGCGAACCCCGGTCTGATGCGGGACGCCGGGGTGCAGGTGGCGCTGCAGACGGGCGAGATCGAGAACGTCCGCAACCTCCCCTACCATGCGGCCTTCGCCGCCGCCTACGGGATGGGCCGCGAGGCCGCGCTCGAAGCCGTCACGATCATCCCCGCCCGCATCTTCGGCGTCGCCGACCGGCTCGGCTCGCTCGAAGCGGGCAAGGTCGCCACGCTCTTCATCGCCGACGGCGATCCGTTCGAGACGAAGACGCAGGTCCGCCACCTCTTCATCGACGGATACCTCGTGCCCCTCGTGTCGCGGCAGACCGAACTCTACGAGGAGTATCTGGAGCGGGCGCCCGGCCTGTCGAAATAAGCTGGCCGACGACGCGCCGCAGGTACTCCGCTCAGCCCGGGCTGCCCACTGAGCCGGGCGCTTCGACGAGCAGCTTCATTTTCTTCAGGTGCTCGACGAAGTCGCTGACGTGCTTCCACGCACCCGCCTCGTCGATCTCGTACTCTGAGCGGATTGCGTCCGCCACTTCGCCCAAGCTCATCCCCTCGTTGACGCCGCGCCAGATAGCGAGCCCGGTCTCGTTGAGGGAGTAGTAGTACTGCGTCGTGAGGTGGAGCAGCACCGCCTCGTTGTCACCAAGTTGGGTGAAAAGCACCTCAGAATCGGCGGTAAAATGGTCGTGCGGATGAAGCATGATCGGGGCGGATCGTGAGCCGTGACGGGAGGTCAGAAGGTAGCGCTGAGAAGGGGCGCGAGCAACGCATCGGCGCGCGTCGGGTCGTCGAGGATATCGCGGCCGGCATAGAGCGTGTACGCATCCGTTTCCCGCACCAAGCGGCCGAGCACGTCGACGTGGGCAGCGGCGTGGTCCAGCTTGACGCGCGCCAGCGAACTCTGCGCCAGCAGCCCCCCAATCGCCTCCGCTTTCGAAACCGGCGCGATCCGGCTCTCCGGCGCGTCGACGATCGTGGGGAAGAGCAATACCTCGGGGCGGCACGCGTCGATGCGCTGCTTGGGATACAAGGCCTCGACGTTGACGGCCCACTTCTCCTCTTTCAAGAGCGATGCTTCGCGACCCCGCGACAGGCCTGGGAAAAGCTCCTCCGCTTCCGGGTCGAGGCTGAAGTGAGACCGCAATCCCAGCACCGTTACCCCGTCCGGCGACGGGCGGAGGAGGACCGTATCATCGGATAGGTAGTCCCACCCGCTCTGGACCAGGCGGAACGTGAGCGTGGACTTCCCGCTATCGGCCGCCGCGGCGACCACGAGCCCGCGTCCGTTTCGGGCAAGCGCAGCGGCGTGCATCGAAAACAGGTCGTGCCGGTGGAGCAGGATCGCAAGGCTCTCCAACACGACCGCACACGCCACCCAGCGAGAGGTCAGGTTCTGCGCGTCGAGCGCCATGCGTACCGTCCCCTGCCCGTTCTGCACATCGAGTTGTGCAACGCACCCGCCCCCCACTAGGAGCACAGCTTCCTCGCCCCGCCACAGCGTGAAGCCGTTGTCGAACGTGCCGAGTTGGCGAGCACCGGAGGGCGGCCCCAAGGGCAGGGCGGTCTTGACGAGATCAATCGAGAGGTCTGTCCTTTTGGCCGCCGGGCTCTCAGCCGCGTGGAGATACCGCGATACCCCTTCCAGGACGGGGCAGGTACGGTCGTCCTCCGCCCGCACGCGCACGGATACCCCGCCGATAGACAGGTACTCCGTCATCGCGAAACGAGCTGCCCCTACGCTTTCGAGACCGTCCCCACCAATCACGGCGTGTACGCGCAGAGGGTGGAGCTGATGCTGAGGGGGCTGCAGGGGTCCACGGGCATGCTAGCGGCGAAGGTGAGCGTGCTCAGCTTCTGGTGTCGCTGGATTCGCGGCACGACAAAAACCTTCCTCTCGGTCGCTACATCGGCAACCGCTTCGCTCTGTCGGTACGGGTTATGCTCGCGTGCTGGAAGGAAAGGCATGGCAGCGTTCACGTTCTAGGAGGGCCCACGGGTGTCCTCTCCGAGGACATCGGGTTCCAGTCATCCACCCAGCGCATCTCGCTCGCGCCTGTGGAACCGGAGGTTTCGTACTCATTGCTTTACTCTTACCTATTCGGCTACCAACAAGTTGCTTGCAAACAATGCACCGGATGGAGTCCACCTCCATTACATCTGTCTATCGCCCCGACCACGTGTCGAATGGGAGGAGTATGGCTTCTACCGCGTGAAGCCGCTTACCGATGACTGCTGAAGAACGGCTTACCGCTGGTGAGCGGGACAGTCTTCCGATCCGATGTGTAGACAAAAAATGTCCCGCCCTGCGGTGTTAACAGGTAGCTTGTCCCCTGGAACCGATGTGTAATTACCCGTCGATTGCAAAGGTATACGTCAAGTATTTCACTTCCGCCATGCCACTCTATAGACTCCTGGGATATCACTCATGCCATTTTCTATCTACGTTGACGAGTCAACGAACTGGCTCGCCATCGACTACGCCCGCGTCGTTGACGGGAAAGACCTGGTGGCCTCCCGCGAGCAAGCTGCTGCGTTGAACGAGGACGGCCACATCCGCGATTTCATCCTCGACTTCACCGCCGTTTCGGAGTTCGTCCTCGCGGCCGACGCCGTTGAGCACATCATGCGCGTCGACAAGGCTCGGGCTGCCAAGCTGCCCGCGGGCCGGTGCGCCATCGTCGCGCCTCGTGATCTCGTCGAGATCGGCACCACGTATCTCGCTGCGATAAGCGCCCTGCCCCTCGACTTTCGAACGTTCGACAACCGGCAACGAGCCGAAGCTTGGCTGCGCGGTGATCTCCCCGGCGTGCCGCCGACCTTGCCGCGCCGGAGATAGCCCTGCGGTACACGAGCACGCGGCGCCCCGCTTGATAGCAGGACGCCGCGCTCGATGCTCGTAGCCGGTCCCCTCGGAGTCCGGGGCCACCGGCGTGTGTCGGGTTTACTAGCTGCCCGAAGCGTTCGGAATGCGGATCTTCTGGCCGGGGTAGATCTTGTCCGGGTCCTGGATCACCTCGCGGTTCGCGTCGAAGAGGTCGTGGTACTTCTGCGGATCGCCGTAGAAGCGTTGCGCGATCTTGGAGAGGGAGTCGCCCTTCTCGATCGTGTAATACGTAGTGGACGGCGCCGCGACGGGTGCCGCCGCAGCGGCCTGTCCGGCCACCTTGATGCCGTCGTCGTCGACCGCGTTGACGCCTTTGACGTTGCCCGCGAGGAGCGCGGCCTTCTCCTTCGCCGCCTGCGACTTCGCGTTGCCGTGGAGTTCGACGCGGCCGTCTTTGTAGAGCACGCCGAGGTTGTCGACGTTGCTACCGAGCTCGTCCTCGATCTTCTTGCGGATGACGTCGGCTTCGTTGCCTTTCTTCCCGCCGAAGAGGTCTTCGCCGGCGTCCTTGAGGAAATCTAGGAGTCCCATGGGCTTGTCTGAGATAGAGGTGTGATGACTGTGAAGGGTAGGTGCAGAGGGCAAACGAATGCGCCCTCCGCCCGTTCCTCTGGGGTGAAGGGAGCACGCCGCCCCGTCATGATACGCCCCCTGCCTTATACCGCTCCGACTTTCACTCGGGGCGGGTTCAGCCCCCCCTCACTCTCGCTTGAGCACGACCTGCTCTTCGTCCGCGCGCACCACGGCGGCGACGAACGCGCGGTAGGCGTCGTAGTCCTCCGGCGGCAGCCGCTGCGCACGCACGGCGACGGACCGCGTGTACGTCAGCGTTCCCTCCCCCACCGTCGTCGCCGATGCGTAGCGCGCGAATGGGGTCTCGATCGTCACCGGATCGGGCACGGCCTCGACCTCGAAGCCTGTGGGCAAGGTGATCAGCACGGAGTCCGTGTCGGCGAAGGGATAGCCGAGGTCTACGGGCTGCGTGCGATGCTCGGTAGTCGGAGGGACGGCCGTCCACCGCTCCAGCACGTTGGGCCGGAAGAGGAACCGGCTCCCCGCCTTCACCGCGTAGCGCGGCGCTTCGAACGTGGCCGTGACCACCTCATCTCGGTCGAGCGACACCTGCAACCGGCTCACTGGGAGATCGAGCCCGCGCTCCCACCACACCCGTTGCTCCTCCGGCGAGCGCTGCGCGAGCGCGTCTCGCACGCTGTTCAGCTGGTGGCCTCGGTAGCGCGTCTCTGCCACGACATCGGCGGTGCCCCCGGCCCCGATGCGGATCGCCGCCCGACGCACCTGCGTGTTATCCTCCGCCTCGCTCGTCGGGGTCCGCACGAGGCGGCCACTCCCGGGCTCTACCACGAGCGTCCACCTGTTCTCGCTACCCGCACCGAGGCTCCCGAACGGGATGGTCTGACTCGTAGCCTCCAGCCAGAGGTCGCCGTCGGCGAGTGGGACAAAGAGGACGACGTGGTTGAAGGCGTTGCGCGGGAAGTCCGGGTCGAGGTCGGGCCGGTCGTGGCCCACGAGAGCGGGGAACGCGGGGACGCCGGCCACGGCGAGGAGCGCGCCGAGGTAGTTGGTCAGCGCCTTGCAATCGCCGTAGCGCCGCTCGTAGACATACGACGCCGGGAACGGCTGCCACCCGCCGATGCCGAGTTGGACGCTGACGTAGCGCGTGCTCTGCTGGAGGTATTCGTAGACGAGCCGGGCGCGCTCGCGCGGCGACGCAACCCCAGCGACGAGCCGCTCGACGTCGGCGACGGCCTGGGGCGGGAGGTCGTCGCGGCCGGCAGCGAGGGTGTGGTACCACTGTCCGAGCCCGGCCCACGACGCCAGCGACCCGGCGTGCCCGGCGAGCTCGAAGCGATCGGTCGTGAGGTGGAGGGCGGGCACCTGATCGCGCCACGGCGGGCCGAGCGGCTCGAAGGGCTGGACGTGGTCGGTCACCGTCCACTCGTAGATGGCGCGCCCGCGCTCGGCGCGTTCCGCAGGCTCGGCCGCGAACCGCTCGCCGGCATAGCGCAGCGCCGTGCCCTCGGGCACGTCGACGGTGAGCGAGGCGCGAAGCACGGGGTCCTCCCCCCGCACGGGGAGCCACGTCGGCCAGTTCAGCAGGCCCTCGTGCTCGACCTCGTACTCCCAGACGACGCTGTACGGATAGGTGTCGTGGTAGAGCTGTCCCACGCGGACGCGGCTGTCGTCGTAGAGGGAATACGACGCCGTCGCCGGGTAGTCCTCGACGTCGTCGCGGCGGAGCGAGCGCACCGTTTTGCCCTGCGCGTCGCGGATCTCCCCTTCCAGCTTCCGCACGCGGCGGAACGCATCGTGGCCGAGCGCGATCACGCCGTGGCGCTCCCGACCCGCCGCGGACAGGACGACGATCTCGCGGCGGACCGTCTCACGCACGCGCCCGCTCCGCTCCATCACGAGCGAGGTCTCGTCGCTCTCGACGACGGCCGCCGCCCCGAGCGCGCCCACCCCCTGCGCCGAAGCGAGGCTACACGCCAACACGGCCACCGCGCAGACGCCTGCGGCACGTAAGAGGGCGAAGGTGCGCATCATAGTTCCTCTGTCGCGAGTCCTCATGTCCATCGCCCCGCCTACCGATTCGAGCCTTCGTCGTCCGGCATCGGACTCGGAGCGGCGGCGGCCGGCGCGGCGGTGTCCGCCTCTGCCCGCGTGAGCACCACCGTCTCCGCGTCGGCGGCAACGGACTTGTCGTAGAACGACTTCAGCCCGTCGTAGAGGTTCGGCTCGAATACGGCGCGGTTGAATTGCGTCTCGGCCTCGACGTGGAGCACGCCGTCTTCCACCTTCACCGTGCGCTCATATCCGCCCGCGCGAACGGGCAGCAGCAGCAACGCGGCCGGCGGCACCTCGTCCACGACGTACCCCTCGGGCATCGTGATCTCGGCCTCGTACGTCGCCTTGAACGGGTAGCCGAAGTCGACGGGATAGCTCCGACTCGGGAGCTTGAACGGGTTCTCGTCGGTCCGCATCAGCAGCAGCGGGTTGACCAGCATGAGGTCGCCGACGGCCTGCCCGTAGCCAGGCACGGTGAAGGCGAGTTCGGTGACGAGCGGCTGCGTGTCGTCGTCCTGCCCGGACACCGTCACGCCGTGCGTCTCGACGCCGGCGATCTCGTCCACGAGGTGCTCAGCGGCGTACGCCTCCGCGCCGAGTTCCTGCACCTGTTGCCGAGCGCGGAGCGCGCTGTAGCCGTGCCGCTCGGACCGGAGCGTGCCGCTCAGCGTGCCGTCCGGGCTCAGCGCGGCTTCGACGTGGACCGCGTGCTCGCCGGTCTCCGACCGCGTCGTCACCCATTCGTTATCGCTCACGAGCCACGCCTCGCCGCCGAGCGCGTCGAACGGCAGCATCTCCATCGGGCGCAGCGGGTCCGTCGCGTCGAGGAGGTGCCACCGCCCGCCCTGCTTGTACGCGGCGACGGTGCTGTTGAACTGCGTCAGCAGCGGGTAGATGCGGATGACGCGCCCGTGGTCGCGCGTAGAGAGCAGCGCGGGCTGCGCCGGTAGCCCGGCCTCGCGCAGCATCGCCGTGAGGAGCAGGTTGATCTCGGAGGACGTCCCGCGCTTCGACGCCATCACGTCGGAGAGTTCGCGGTCGGGGAAGGCATTGCGCCGCCCGTCCCACACGACACTCGCGCGGACGAAGTCGTAGAGCGCCCGCGCCTTTTCCTCGTTCGACGTCAGCCCGACTGTCAGGGCGGCGGCCTGCTCCTTCACCCTGCTATCGACGCGGAGCTTGCGCCCGAAGTCGGTCGCGTCCTCCAAATCCTTCGCGAGTTGGGGCCACGTCTTGAGCACGTCGACGGCGCCGTGCCCGCTCCGGTAATACTGGACGAGCTGGGCATCGATCTTCTGGATGTGGTCCTCCAGCGTCGTCATGTAGCGCTCCTCGCGCAGCGCGGGGACGTTCGCGACGGCCCAGCGGCGGTGACTCGTCTTCCCGTCCGTCCGCACGCCCTGCTCTTCCGAGCGCTCGACGAAATCGGGATTCCCCTGCGTGATGAAGGTGTAGGCGAGGGTCCCGGGGCTCTCGACCTCGAAGGCGCTGTAGAGCGTCGGCTCCTCGTCCTGGAAGTACCAGCGGGGGATGTAGAACGGGGACTCGGCGTCGACCCGGTACTGGAACTCGACCACCGCGCCGGGGGCGAGCGCGGGGAGCGTGAACGTGACGCGCTTCCGCCCGCCGGGCAGGTCCTCGTGGAAGATCGAGCCCTTGTCGAGCTTCACGCGGCGCACGTCGCCGTTGGGCTCGCGGACGAACGTCTGCCCTTTGATGTTGCTGACGCGTTCGAGCCCGTCTTCGGCGAAGTAGGTGAGCGAGACCGTGCCGAGTTCGTAGCCCGCTTCAGAGAGGATCTTGACCCGCCGGTGCCGCTCGAACCGCACTTCCCACTGCGACGACACGGTGGCCTCCCCGATGTCCCCGACGATGACGGCCGCCGCGTCCAGGTCGGCCGGATACTCCGTCATGTCGAGGAGTTCGTCGGGGATGTCTCCCCATTTCATCTCGGGCTGGGCGTCGGCCCCCGCCGCGATGAGGACGACGAGGAGGGTGACGAATGCGACGCGCACGATCATAGAAATCCCCTTTGCTGTTTGAACCCGGAGCCCGCACGCAGCGCAATGGCTACGCCCCAAAACGACGTCCCCTCATGGTTAGCATGCAACCCGTGGAGACAGATTCTATCGGTTAGTTTACGAACGATCATAATCGTTCACAACGAAATGTAGCCCGACGCACCGCAAAAAGGACCTCCCGCGCGATCAGTGGAGCCCCGGCCGGCCAAAGGGTGTACCTAGTGTGACTTAAGGTTGCGACGCCGCCCCGTGAGCCCGTGGCCCGACCGTCGTACTTTCGCCCGCCGAATCGCTGGCGTTACTTCCGGCCGCATCGCGGCGACACAGGAGACGTCGGTCGCCGGCCTGCATTCCCGGCTCTCCCCACGCCCTCCTCCGTCCCCCGTGCGTCCGTGATCTCGCTCCGCCGTTTACCGCTGCTCGTGGCCGCCCTCTGCCTCGGGCTGCCGGCCCTCGCCCAATCGGTCCCGCTCAGCGGCACCGTGCGCGACGCGGCGAGCGGCGAGACCCTCGTCGGCGCGAACCTCTACGCGCCGCGCTTCGAGACGGGGACGGTCACGAACGCCTACGGCTTCTTCAGCCTCGCCCTTCCCGCCACGACGGCCGACAGCGTGGATGTCGTCGTCTCGTACGTCGGTTACGAGCCGCAGGCGCTGCGGCTCGCACTGGCGCAGACCGGCCGGCTCGAAATCGGGCTCGCGCCCGTCCAGACCGAGCTCGGCACCGTCGACGTCGTGGCCGACCGGACGGACCCGCTCGAGGACACGCAGATGAGCGCGGTCTCCGTCCCGATCGAGCGGATCAAGTCGCTGCCCGCTCTCCTCGGCGAGGTCGACGTGCTGAAGGCGCTCCAGCTCCTGCCCGGCGTGCAGTCGGGGACGGAGGGGACGAGCGGGCTCTACGTCCGCGGCGGCGGGCCGGACCAGAACCTCCTCCTGCTCGACGGCGCGCCGGTCTACAACGCGAGCCACCTCTTCGGCTTCTTCTCGACGTTCAACGCCGACGCGCTCAAGAGCGTCGACCTCGTCAAAGGCGGCTTCCCGGCGCGCTACGGCGGCCGGCTCTCGTCGGTCCTCGACCTGCGGATGAAGGAGGGGAATATGAAAGAGCTGGCGGGCGAGGGCGCCGTCGGGATCGTCGCCTCGCGGCTCACGCTCGAAGGGCCGATCCTGAAAGACCGCGCCTCGTTCCTCGTCTCCGGCCGCCGGACGTACATCGACCTCCTCGCCCAGCCGTTCCTGCCGCCCGACGAGAAGGCGGGGTACTACTTCTACGACCTCAACGCGAAAGCGAACGCCATCCTCGGCCCGCGCGACCGCGTCTACGCCAGCGTCTACACCGGCGAGGACCGGTTCAGCTTCGACGTGCGCGACGACTTCACGCGCAACGAGGGCGGCCTCGACTGGGGCAACCTCACGGCCACGCTCCGCTGGAACCACCAGCTCTCGGCGCGGCTCTTCGTCAACACCGCCCTCCTCTTCAGCCGCTACCGCTTCGACGTCGAGGCCATCGAGGACCGGGCTGGCGGCGCGTTCGACGGCGACGAGCCCGCGACCTTCGAGGCGCGCTACCGCTCCGGCATCCGCGACGTCGGCGCCCGCGTCGACTTCGACTTCGTCCCCAGCCCGCGCCACTTCGTCCGCTTCGGCGCCGAGGCCACGCGCCACCGCTACAGCCCCGGCGCCGTGACCTCCCGCACCGAGGGCGACACGCCCATCGACCTCGACGGCACGATCACCGCCTCCCCCGCGATTGACGCGACCGAGGCGATGGTCTACGTCGAGGACGACGTCCGGCTCTCGCGGGCGCTCACGGTCAACGCCGGGCTCCACGGCTCGGGCTTCGCCGTGGGCGACGCGCGGTTCTTCTCGCTCCAGCCCCGCCTCGCGACGCGGCTCCGCGTGGGCGAGGCCACGGCCGTCCGCGCCTCGTACGCCGCGATGAAGCAGTACATCCACCTCCTCACGAACGCCGGCATCGGCCTCCCGACGGACCTCTGGCTCCCGGCCACGGCCGAGGTCCCGCCGCAGACGGCGCACCAGGTCGCCCTCGGCGTGACGCGGACGGTCGGGCCGCGCTACGAGGTCTCCGTTGAGGGCTACGTGAAGTGGATGGACAACCTCGTGGAGTACCGGGAGGGCGCGAGCTTCTTCAACACCGCCTTCGACGACTGGGAGCAGCAACTGACCTCGGGCTCCGGCCGTGCCTACGGCCTCGAAGTGTTCCTCCAGCGTAAGACCGGGCGGACGACGGGCTGGCTCGGCTACACCCTCGCCTGGAGCGACCGGCAGTTCGACGCCCTCAACGGCGGCGCCCGCTTCCCCTACCGCTACGACCGCCGCCATGACGTCTCCGTCGTCCTCAACCACCGGCTCTCCGACCGCGTCGAGCTTGCCGCGACGTGGGTCTACGGCACCGGCCCCGCCCTCACGCTCCCCGTCGGCCGCGTCCCCGCCTTCCCGGACGACCCCGCCTTCAACGACGGGTTCTTCTACAGCTATGAGGTGGACGACTTCGGCGAGCGCGGCAGCTTCCGCATGCCGGCCTACCACCGCCTCGACATCGGGCTCAACTTCCACAAGCAGACACGGTGGGGCGAGCGGACGCTCACGCTCGGGGCGTACAACGCGTACAACCGGAAGAACCCGTTCTTCATCACGCTCAGCGAGGAGTACGACGGGCAGACCGCGCGGCCGGTGTTCAAGCAGATCAGCCTCTTCCCCGTCATTCCCGCCATCTCGTACCGGTTCAAGTTTTGAAGCGGTTAGCGGTTTGGAGTTCGAGGTTTCTGTGCTCAACCCCAAACCCCCAACCCCAAACCGCCCCACGCCACGATGCCTCGCCTCCTCCTCGCGCTCACCCTCGGCCTAACCCTCGCCGCCTGCGACTTCGAGCAGGTGATCGAGCTCGACGTGCCGCCCTACGAGCCCCGCCTCGTCCTCGGCGGCTTCCCGACGCCGGACAGCGTGTTCACCGTCCGCGTCGGCCGCAGCGCCTCGGCCCTCACCCCGACGGACTTCGACCCCCTCGCCCTCGTCGTCGATGACGCCCGCCTCGCCCTCTTCGACGCGGACGGCACGTTCCTCGACTCGCTCTACCAATCGAGCCCGTTCTACGATGACTTCCCCACGCCCGGCGTCTACCGCTCCCTGAGCGGGCTGCGTCCTGAGCCCGGCCGGAGCTACACCCTCCGCGTCGACGCACCCGGTCTGCCCTCCGTCCGAGCGACGACGCGGCTCCCCGAGCCGATCACGTTCGCCGTTCGCGTGGACGGCGTCGCGGAGGACGTGCCGGGCCGGGGGCGCATCGCCCGAGTCGTCGTCACGGTGCCGGACCCACCCGGACCTCAGGCCTACGCCCTCGGGATTCAGCAGACGGTCCGGTTCCAAGACGGCACCTCCTATGTCCAGCCCCTCCCGTTCTCCAGCGTCGATCAGGTGCTCCGCGAGAGCTTCGACCGGCTCGACGTGGCCGTTGATATCGACGTCGACATCGACCAGGGCCAGCGCACGTTCTACGGCCGCGCGCTCCTCCGCGACGCCACCTTCGCCGGCACAACCCGCCAGATCCCCCTCGACCTCGTGATCTTCGACACCGGCTCGGCGGAGCGGGACCCCGTCGTCGTCACCCTCGCCGTCCTCGACGACGACTACGTCCGCTACCAGCAGACGCTCGCGCTTCAGGACATCAACGGGGACAATCCCTTCGCCGAGCCCGTCCGCATCCACTCGAACGTCGAGGGCGGCCTCGGGGTGTTCGCAGGCTACGCCGGTTCGTCGGTGGTCGTCGATATCGAGTAGGTGGAGCACCGACCCGTCGGCCATCGCGTCGGTACCTTCGGCTTTTCGCCTCGCCCCATGCGCCCCGACTCCGCTCCACCCGTTCCCGTGCCGCTCGGCGGCGGTCGCACGTACGCGATCCACCTCCGCCCCCTCGCTGACGCCCCGGCGCTGCTGCACGAAGCCGGGCTGCGCGTCGGGCCGTGCCTCGTCGTGACGGATGCGAACGTGGCCGCTCTCTATCTGCGCCCGCTGCGCGAGGCGGTGGAGGCCGCGGGCTGGACGGTGCACACGCAGATTCTGCCACCCGGCGAAGAGACCAAATCCGCCGCCCATCTCACCGCGCTCCACGATTGGGCGCTCGAACTCGGGCTCGACCGGAAGACGCCTCTCCTCGCGCTCGGCGGCGGCGTCGTCGGCGACCTCGCGGGGTTCGCGGCGGCTACGCTGCTGCGCGGGCTCCCGCTCGTCCACCTCCCGACGACGCTCGTAGCGCAGGCCGACAGCGCCATCGGCGGCAAGACGGGGATCAATCACGCGACGGGCAAGAACCTCATCGGCACGTTCTGGCAACCGCGCTTTGTACTCGCCGATCCGGCCACGCTCCAGACCCTCCCCGAGCGCGAGTGGACGAGCGGGCTCGCCGAAGTCGTCAAAGCCGCCCTCATCGCCGACGCCGACTTCTTCGCGTGGCTCGACGCTCGGTGGGAGGACGTGATGGCGCGCGAGCCCGAGGCCGTCGCCGCGCTCGTTCGCCGCGCGGCGGGGATCAAAGCCGAGATCGTCGCCGAGGACGAGCGGGAGGCGGGGCGGCGGGCGCTCCTCAACTTCGGGCACACGTTCGGCCACGCGATCGAGCGGGCGGCGGGCTACGGGACGTTTACGCACGGCGAGGCCGTGGCGGTCGGGATGCGGGCCGCGCTGCACCTCTCGCACGCGCTCCGGCCCGACGCATCGTTCGACCGCGCCGATGCGCTCGTTGCCCGGTTACCCGTCCCGTCCGGCCTCGCGACGATTCCCACGGCCGCACTCACCACTGCGATGCAGACGGACAAGAAGCGCGACGCGGGGCAGCTCCGGTTCGTCGTGCTCGATGAAATCGGACGGGCGCGGCTCGCCGACGGCGTGACGCCGGAGGCCGTGGCGGCGGCGTGGGCGTACGCGAAGAACACGCGATATTCGGCGGACGGCGCGCGCTGACCGTAGCGGCGGGCACTTCTTCCCCGTTCTTCGGTTCTCGCGTCGTGCGAGGGAAAACGCAGTCCTCCCCGTGCAGCCGCAGCGTGCAGCCGCAGCGTGCAGCTCAGACGCAGCATGCTGCGTCTCTACCTCTACTCCCGTGCGATTCCTGATCCGACTTCCGGCCCGCGTGCTGACGGCGGTGGCGCTCCTCGCCTTCGCCGCCGTGCTGCTGTTCTTCGGGCTGACGCGGACGCAGGTCGGGCGCGACGGGCTGCGCGGACAGATCGAGCGGGCGTTCGCCGAGCAGTTCCGCGGCAGCATCGAAATCGGCCAGTTGACGGGCAACCTCGTCTACGACCTCTACGCCACCGACGTCCGGCTGCTCGACCCCGAGGGCCGCGTCGTGCTCGCCGCCGATTCCGTCGTCGTCGCGCCGACGTGGTGGGGGCTCGTCCGACGGAAGCTCGTGATCGACGACGCGACGGTCTTCCGGCCGCGCATCGACCTCGTCCGCAGCGACAGCGGGCGGTGGAACCTCGCCGACGTGTTCGCCTCGCGGAAGCCGCGCACGGGGCCGAGCAACCCGCTGGACTTTTCGGCCCCGTCGATCCGACTCGTCGACGCCGTGCTCACGACGCAGCGCGAGGGCGAGGCACCCGCCATCGTGCAGCGCGGCACGCTCTTCGACTACACCACGGCGACGGTCACCGACCTCGACCTCCGCGCCGACCTCCGGTGGAGCCGGGAGCAGCGGCTGATCCGCGTTCGGGAGCTGTCGGCCTCGTTCGTGGAGCCTAACGTCCAGATTCGGCGGTTCGAAGGCGCGCTCGACTTCTCGGACGGTGACGTGCGGCTGCGCGACATCGAACTCGCGCTGAGGGATAGTTGGCTCGCGGGCGATTTCTCGCTCGTGCGTTCCGACGATGACCGTCCGCGTGTTTTTGCCCTCTTGCTGGAGCCGAGCCGGATCGTCGGCGACGAGCTGCGGCGGATCGTGCCGGCGTCGCCGCTCGCCGACGCGGTGGAGATCGCGGCCGAGGCGCGTGGCCCGCTCGACGACCTCACCGTGGACTTCCTCACGCTCGAACGCGGCGCGACCGACCTCCGGCTCGAAGGCTCGCTCACCGGACTGCCCGATTCCGCCGCCTTCGCCGTGACGACACTGGGCTCGACGCTCCACCCGCGCGACGTCGAGGCGCTGCTGCCGACGCTCCGGCTGCCGGACCTTCGCGGGCTTGGCACCGTCGCGGTGCAGGGCGATGCGACCGGGGCCGTCGGCGGCGGGCGCGGGTTCCGCGTTGCCTCGGCGCTCGACGTGCGGACGGACGCGGGCCGGGCCGACGGGACGTTCCGTCTGCGGCAGCGTCCGGGCCGCGCCCTCGCCTATTCCGTCGACGCCGACGTGCGCAATCTCGATCCCGGCCGCATCCTCGCCGACCCCGCCCTCGCAGGCGATCTCACGGGCCGCGTCGCGCTCGACGGCTGGGGGACGAACGGGCAGGCGCTCGACGCGCAGCTCCGCCTCGCCCTCACCGAGTCGCGCTTCGCGAATCGCGACTTCGAAGCGCTCGATGCCGACGTGACGGCGGAGGGGCTCCGACTCTCGGGCGACGTCGCGCTCACCGCTGGCGGCGCTCTCCGCGCGAGCGGCACGGCCGACCTCGCGAGTGCCACGCCCGCGTTCGACCTCGCCCTCGCCGCCGACGGGTTCGACCTCCGCCGCCTGCTCGACGGCGCCCCCCCGACGCAGCTCACGGCCGACGCCACACTCGTCGGCTCGGGCCGCAGCCTCGACGATTTCAGCGGTGACCTCACCTTCCGCTTCGACCCGTCCACGCTCACGCTCGCCGACGAGCCCCGGCCGATCCCCGCGCATACGACGGCGCTCCGCCTCCGCCCCGCCGGCTCCGCCGAGCCCCGGATCGACCTCGACAGCGACCTCCTCGCCCTCCGCGTGCGCGGCGACCTCGACGCGAGCGCGTTCGTCGCGCTCACCGCGCAGTGGACCGACGCCGTCGCGCGGACCGTGCAGGCCGAGCAGGCGAAGTATTACCACCCGCCCGCTGACAGCCTGCGGCGCGTGCCGTCGCCTTCGCGCCCCGCTGTCGTCGCGGACCCGCAGGATCTCACGTTCGACGTGGAGATCCGCCGGCCGGCTGCGCTGCGCGCCCTCCTGCCTGGCTTCCCGGCCCTCGCCCCCGGCACCGCGCTCGACGCCCGGGCGACGTTCGCCCCCGACTCGCTCGTGCTCGACCTCGAAGCGCAGGGCGACTCGCTCCGCGTGCCCGGCTTCTTCAGCGGGCCGTTCGCGGGCACGCTCGCGCTCCGCAGCGGGTACGGGCCGAGCCTCCTCGGCCGCACCGCGCTCGACCTCGCCCTCCGCGCCGACACCCTCCGCATCCCGATCGGTCCGCTCGCCGACGCGACGGCCGGGCTCCGCCTGCGCGGCCGGCAGGCCGACCTCACCGTCCGCAGCGCGCAGATCGGCGACGCCGGCCGCTTCGATTTGGAGGCGGGCCTCGACCTCCGGCCCGACCTCACCCGGCTCGACCTTCGCGAGGTCGTCGCCGAGGTCGGCGGGCAGACGTGGGCCGCGACCGGGCCGCAGACCGTCGACCTCTACGCCGACGCGATCGTGCTCCGTTCGCTCGCCTTCGAGCGCCGGCAGACAGCCGATCCGCCGCCGCGTCTCGCCCTCCACGGCGTCCTCTCCCCGCTCGCCAGCGACAGCCTGTTCGTCGACGCTACGGCGCTCGACCTCGACGAGGTGTTCACGATCGTCGGCCTGCGACAGCTCTTCGGTGGCGAGCTCGACGCGCGCTTCGCCGTGGCGGGCGTGCTCGGGCAGCCGACCGTCGTCGGCGCGGCGACGGTCGAGGAGTTCGCGTTCGCGGGACGGCGGGCGGGGCGGATCGGGCTCACGAGCAGCGTGCTCCCCGACGGCGGCGGCCTCGCCGTCGACCTCCATCTGATGCCCGACGGCGACTCGCTCTCCGTCGTCAACGACCTCCGCGCGGCGGGCACCGTCCGCCTCCCCGGCACCGAGCCCGACGGCACGCGCGACCCCGGCGCGCTCGACCTCGCCCTCGACATCGACCGGCTCGACCTCTTCATCTTCGACTGGCTCTTCCCCTCGATCATCGCCGACGCCGGCGGCTACGCGACGGGCGACGGGCGGATCACCGGCGTCCCCCGCGTGCCGCTCTTCGACGCCGACCTCCGCATCCGCGACGGGCGATTCCGCGTGCCCGACTTCGGCCTCGCGCTCGAAGCCGAGGGCCGCGTCACGGTGGACCGCGAGGGCTTCCACGTCCGCAACGCGCAACTCGCCGACAAGTCCGGCGGGCAGGGCCTCGTCCGCGGCGACATCCTCTTCAACGACTACCGATTCTTCTCCTTCGACCTCGCCGCCGACCTCGCCGAGCTGGAGATCATCGACGTGCCGGACTCGCGCGACCTCCCGTTCTACGGCTACATCCGCGCCACCGGCAGCGCGACGCTCACCGGGCCGATCGACAACGTATTCCTCCGCGCGACGGACGCGCAGACCACGCCCGACAGCGAGATGTTCATCCCCGTCACCGCGAGCGGCCCGGCCAGCGACGCCGGCTTCCTCGTCTTCGCCGACTCGCTCGGGAACGTACCCGAGGTGGCCGAGCGGCGGAGCCTCATCGCGCAGCGGCCGGAAAACGAGCGGGCCTTCCTCGACGGCCTCGAAATGAACCTCGGCGTCGTCGCCCCGCCGGGCTCGACGGTCCACCTCGTCTTCGACCCGTCGATTGGCGACGTCATCACGGCCGTCGGGCGCGCCCAGCTCCAGCTCGTCATCCGCGAGGGCGAGTTTCTCACCTTCGGCACCTTCGACGTCGCGCGCGGCGACTACCTCTTCACCGCCGGCGACGTGTTCACGCGGCGGTTCGAGCTCGAAGAGGGCGGCACGCTGCAGTGGGACGGCGACCCCATCGACGCCCGGATCCAGCTCCCGGCGACGTACCGCACGCGGGCCTCGCTCGCCGGGCTCGACATCGCGGGCGTAGACCCGCGCCAGCGCGTCCCCCTCATCATCACGCTCGACGTGACGGGCCGCGTCACGAGTCCGCTCGTCGACCTCTCGATCGCCCTCGACGAGTCGAACCGGACCGTCGCGGGGGGCGAGGCGCTCCGCCGCCAGCTCAACCAGTCCGACCGGCAGGCCGAGTACGCCACGAGCGTGCTCCTCACGAACTCGTTCCTCCTCGCCCCGTCCGAGAACCCGCAGGCGATCCGCGAGGCTGCCGACGAGCTCTTCTTCACCTCGCTCTCGCAGCTCGTCTCCTCCCGCCTCAACCTCTTCCTCAACGACGCGCTCGGCTCCGAAAACATCGACGTTCTCTTCGGCGTGCAGCAGGGCGCGACGAGCGAGGACTTCGACCTGACGTACGGCGTCGCGCTGCGCCTGCTCGACGAGCGGCTCGTGATTCGGGGCGAGGGGATCTACCAGCGCTTGCAGGACCGGCCCGTGAGCGAGGAGTTGCAGGGCGAGGTCGCCGTCGAGGTGCGCCTCACGCCGTCCGTTTCGCTCGAAGTGTTCTACCGGCGCGAGGGCGACGTGCTCCTCGGCAGCGGGCTGAGCGCGACGCCGTACGGGGCCTACGGCGCGGGCATCAACTACGAGACCGACTTCGCGAGTTGGAACGCCCTCCTCCGTCGGATCATCGGCGAGGCGGCCGACGAGCACAACGAAGCCGCCAGCGCCGCGCCATTCTAACTGCCGTGCGCGGTGCGCGTCGCTCCGGCCGGGCCTCGCCCCACTACGGACCGGCGCGACGCCTCCCGCTTCCGTCAGCCGCCGTGCGAACCCTCGGCGAAGGGCGAACATGAAGTACCTTCTGCACGTAGCTCATTTCTTATCACCCTCTCCGCCCGTCTCCGCTCGTCCATGCCCGACACCCGCGCCCAACTCAAGCGCCAGATCCTCGACCACCTCCGCAACAACGGCAAGAAGGCGTTTCGTCCCAAAGAGCTCAGCAAGCAGCTCAGCATCAAGGACAACCAGCGCTTCAAGCTCTTCCGCAGCGTGCTCGGCGAGCTCGACGAAGCCGGCCTCGTGGAGAAGGTGAAGGGGGGCCGCTACCAGCACCGCTCGAAGCAGGAGTTGCACGGCGCCGAAGGCGTGCTCCAGATGCACCCGCAGGGCTACGGCTTCGTCATCGTCCCCGGCCAGAACGACCTCTTCGTCCGCGGCACCCGCCTCAAAACCGCCCTCGACGGCGACCGCGTGCGGATCTCGCTCGCCGCCCCCGTCCGCGGCCAGCGCAGCGACCGCCACCGCGAGGCCGAGATCCTCGAGGTTCTCGAACGCGGGCGGACCCGGACCGTCGGCACGTTCGACAAGATGGGCCACTTCGCCTTCGTCAAGCCCGACGACCAGCGGATGACGAAGGACATCTACGTCGCCAAGGAGAACTTCAACGGGGCGACGGAGGGCGACAAGGTCATCGTCTCGATCGAGAAGTACGACGACCCCAAGGCCTCGCCCGAAGGCCGCGTGCTCGAAGTGCTCGGCCGCGCCGACGACCCCGGCGTCGCCGTCCTCGCGATCGCCCTCAGCCAGGGCATCAAGCACGACTTCCCGAAGCCCGTCGAGCAGGAGGCCGAGCGGATCTCGCTCGACATCTCGAAGGCCGAAATCGAGCGGCGCCTCGACCTCCGCGCGAAGAACATCTTCACGATTGACCCCGATGACGCGAAGGACTTCGACGACGCCATCCACATCGAGCGGCTCGAAAACGGCAACATCGAGCTCGGCGTCCACATCGCCGACGTGAGCCACTACGTCAAGCAGGGCACGCTCCTCGACGCCGAGGCGTACGAGCGCGGGACGAGCACGTACCTCGTCGACCGCGTCATCCCGATGCTGCCCGAGAAGCTCTCCAACGGTGTCTGCTCCCTCCGCCCGAACGAGGACAAATGTGCCTACTCGTGCATCATGGAGGTCTCCTCGCGAGGCGCGGTCAAGAGCTACGAGATCCGCGAGACCGTCATCCACTCCAAGTTCCGCTTCACGTATGACGGGGCGCAGAACATCATCGACGGCGGCACGCAGGAGCACCCGCTCAAAGACGACGTCCTCCTCGCCGCCAAGCTCGCCCGGACGCTCACGAAGAAGCGCAAGCGCCAGGGCTCGATCGACTTCGACACGGACGAGGTGAAGGTCGTGCTCGACGCGAAGGGCAAGCCCGTCGACATCGTGCGGAAGGAGCGGCAGGAAGCGAACCGGCTGATCGAGGAGATGATGCTGCTCGCGAACCAGACCGTCGCCGCGCACATCGGCCAGCCCAAAGACGCCAAAGCGTTCGTTTACCGCATCCACGACCGGCCCGACCAGGAGAAGATTCAGGCCCTCCGTGATTACGTCAAGGCGTTCGGCTACCAGCTCCCCGTCGGCCCCGACGGCAGCGTGGACCGGAAGGACCTCAACGAGCTGATCGAGCACGTGAAGGGGATGCCCGAAGGGCCGGTGGTGAAAGTCGCCGCGCTGCGGGCGATGGCGAAGGCGGTCTACTCGCCCGACAACATCGGGCACTACGGGCTCGGCTTCAAGTATTACTCGCACTTCACCTCCCCCATCCGCCGCTACCCGGACCTGATTGCGCACCGCCTCCTCAAGCATTACGCGACCGGCGGCAAGAGCGTGGACGAGGGCGCGCTCGAACAGACCTGCGACCACTGCTCGGCGCAGGAGCGGCAGGCCGTCTCGGCCGAACGCGAGTCGATCAAGCTGAAGGTCGTCGAGTACGTCAGCGAGCACGTCGGCGACGTGTTCGAGGGCGTGGTGACGGGCGTGACGAAGTTCGGCGTGTTCGTCGAGATGACGAAGCTGCTCGCCGAGGGGCTCGTGCACGTCCGCGACATGGACGACGACCACTACGAGTACGACGAGCGGAACTACACCCTCGTCGGCGTCCACACGCGGCGGACGATCCGCCTCGGCGACCCGGTGAAGGTGCAGGTCGCCGCCGCGAACGTCGAGACCCGGAAGATCGACCTCGCCTTCGTGAACTGAAGTCCCGGCCACGGCTTAATACCGATGGAGGAGAGTCCCTCCCCCTCGGAGGGGGAGGACAGGTGCGGGTCCGCCGCGCTCGGCGTAAACGCATCGGGTTCCCCAAGCGTCGCAGACCCCCCGCTCACCCCGCAAGCGGGGCTCGCTGCCCCCCTCGGCGGAGGGCGGGTACGTTTCCATTAATTCCAAGTACCGCTTTTTTCCTCCCATGCTGCGACCGATTGCTGACCCGAGCGCCGCCTACACCGTCGGCGTGATGCGGATGGCGGTGGAGGAGGCCGGGAGCGCCCGGTTCGAAGGCATCGTCACGCGCGCCGTCGAGCGCTTCCGGAGCGAGCTCCACGACCTCTCGCTGCGCGTCGATCTCCTCGCCTTCGAGGGGCCGCACTTCTCCCCCACGTCTGGGACGTACGCCCCGCTCGACTTCCTCCACCTCGGCATCACCGAGAAGCTGGAACGCCGCGTCCCGTTCCTCCTCATCGTCACCGAAGTCGACCTCACGGCCTCGACGCTCTCCTACGTCGTCGCCCTCCCGAGCCAGCTCACGAACGTCGGCATCGTCTCGACGAAGCGGCTCGACCCCGCGTTCTGGGGCGACACCGACGACGACGACGTGACCGTCGACCGTCTCGCCGCGCTCCTCCTCCACACGTTCGGCCACCTCGTCAACCTCGCGCACCACCCGAATCCGGGGAACGTGATGTTCGACTTCCAGCGCGTCGAGGACCTGGGGCGGATGCAGGCGCTGACGGCCGAGCAGCGCGAACTCATGGAGCGGACGCTCCCGCACGAGTCGCACGAGGCCGTGAGCCCGGAGCGGCCGTCGGTGTGGACGAGGCTCCGGCTCTCGGTGCAGTGGACGCTCGGCAACCTTCCGAGCATCGGCGCGGCCGTGGCGCGGTCCCACCCGTTCCGCCTGCTCCTGCGCCTGCCGACCCTCCTCGCGACTGCACTCTCCGTCATCATTGTCCTCTTCTTCAGCGGCGAGGTGTGGGACGTGGCCTCGACGATCGGCTCGGTGCAGCTCACGTCGTTCTCGCTCGCCGCCGTCGGCGCGGCGACCGCCGTGCTCTACAAAGCGTTCTCGTTCGGGCGCGTGCTCAGCCGCGACCGCTTGCTCGCCGAGACGACCGTCGTGACCTCCGCGGCGACGGGCCTCGCCCTCTTCCTCACGATGGCCCTCGTCTACGCCGTGTTCTTCGGGCTGACGTACCTCGGCATCGTCACGGTCTTCCCCGAACGGCTGATGGCGACGTGGCCGACCGTCGACCCCGCGGTCCGCACGATCGACCACCTCCGGCTCAGCGCGTTCCTCGCCGCCATCGGCGTGCTCGCCGGCTCGCTCGGCGGCCGGGCCGACTCGCGCGACCTCGTCCGCAACGTGCTCTTCCTCGACGAGGAGACGTAAAGGTCAAGCATCACCTGCGAAGCCGCTCGGCGACGCCACGCGCGAGAGTTTCAAGCTGGTCGAGCGTGCAGACCTCCGCGCCCGGCTCGTCGGGCAGCACCGTCGATTTCATCTCGACGAGGTCGACGCCCGATGCGACGGCCAGAACGCGGGTGCTGGTTCGCGCCGCCTCGGAGTCTTGGACGTAGCGCGTGGCAGCATCGCCGAGGCCGCTCACCGCGCGGAGATCGCGCGGGTTCTCGATGTCGGAGGCGACGCGCTGACCAGCGCGGGCGCGGGCCGCATCGCCGTACCGGGAGACGATGAAGTCGAACCCGCTCAGGTTGCCGGGGACGGCGTACTTCCGGTTGCAACTCGCCGCGCCCTCTTCGCTGAACGCCGACGGGTACACCCGGATGCCCGAGACGCGGCACACGCGCTCGACCTCGGCCACAGGCAGCACCTCATCACACGGCGGCAGAGGCGTAGCCACAGCGACGGGCTCAGGCGTGGGAGCCGCGGCGGGAGCCGTTTCCTGCCATTCCGCAACGGCGCTCGCTGCCCACGTGGGGACTTCCGTTGCACCTGCCTCGCCGTAGACGGGCGCTCCTGCCAGCCGGGCGAGGCCGCTGGCGTCGTAGAGCTCCCAGAGCGCATCCGGCTTCATGTCGGGACTCTCGGCACGGAAGGTGACGAAGAAGCGGTCCGCTAGGAGGACGTAGAGCTGCGGGAAACCGCCGCCCTCGGGCGCGTAGTCCCGACCGACCCCGCCGTCCAGCGTGCGCAGGTCGCCGACCTCCCCGGTCCCGTAGGTATCGATGTCTTGGCCTTCCTCGACCCGCGCCCGGTCCCGGCTATCCGGCTCATCCACGAGGTCAGACACCTCGACCTGGACGACGGCCGAGGCTGGATCGCCGTAGTCCCGATACAGGACCCGCACCAGACTCATACCCACGTCGCCTGCCACATCGTGGAGGAAGTTGGACCGGACGGTGGGTTCCCGAGCGTCGAGCTCGGCAGGGAAGTAGGCGAGGAGCGCGGCGGGAGAGAGCCGCTGGCGAACGGTCGGGTCGTCAGCGACGAGACGGACCTCAATGGGGCCACTCGCTCCGGATGCACTCGCCGCCGAGGCGGGTGCGCTGTCTGGGGGCGCGGCATCGCCGCCGCAGGCGCTGAAGACCAGCAGGACGAAGGCACAGAAGGAGCGGAGCATCAGCCGTGGGGTTGAATCGATTCGGGAAGAGGACGAACGGCTCGTCGGGAGGAGGGCGTCAACATAACCCTATGGGAAATAATACCCCACGGAAATGAAGACAGCAATACGTACCACGCGTCCGCTAGCGGCACGTCCCCGAACGCACGAAATCCAGCATCGCCGGGCCCGCCGTCCGGTCGTCGCGGCTGAGCGTCGGCACGATCCGCTCGTGGCTCTGGCCGGGCACGACAACGACTTCGTGCGCGACCGCTGATTCGGCGAGCGCCGCGGCGAGGAGCTGCGACTGCCGCTGCAACGCTTCGGTCTCGCCGCCGGCGTAGAGGACGAGGGTCGGCGGCGCGTCGGCGTCCACAAATCGGAGCGGCGAGGCCGCCGTCTGCCAATCGGGATCGGTGCCGTCGGGGTCGAAGCGGCGGGCGTAGTACGCCGGATCGTTGCTGAGGGCGTAGGTCTCCTCGTCTTCGAGGTCGTAGCCCGCCCCGCTGACGGCGATCAGCCCGCAGACGACGTCCGTCGAGAGCCCCTGCGCCGTGAGCGGCTCCCCGTCGAAGGCAACGCGGGCGGCGAGTTGGGCCCCGGCCGAGTGGCCCATGAGGACCAGCCCGTCGGGATCGCCGCCGTAGTCTCCGACATGCGCGTGCAGCCACGCGACGGCCGCCGCCACGTCGTCGATCTGCGCGGGCCAGCGGACGTCGGGCAGCAGCCGGTAGCTCACCGTCGCCGCGCCGATGCCCCGGCTCGCGAAGAAGCGGCCGATGTTGTTGTACACGTCGGCCCCGCCGACTTCGAGGTCATTGTCGCCCTCGGTCCACCCGCCGCCGTGGACGAACACGACGGTCGGCCAGCCACCGGCAGCGCGGACGCTGTCGGGCGTTGGGAGGAACAGGTTGAGCCGGTGCTTGGCGAGGCCGTCGGCGGCGTAGGGCACGTCGCGGATCACCTGCTCTTCGGGGAGGTCGACGCGGTCGTAGACGAGCCCGACGCCGAGGCGGAGGAAGAGCCCACATCCGCTTGCGACGAGCGCGAACGTCAGCACAATTGCTGAGAGAACCGGCCGGCTGGAGAGGCGCATCAGCAGTCCACGTCGCTGTCTTTGCACGGGTCGTGGCCCCAGTTCATGAGGGAGTAGCGCCAGTCGCTCTCCGCGATGTCGGAGCTCGGGACCTGCGCCTTGTGCCGCTTGATATAGCCCACGACCTCGTTCATGTGATCGAGGTCGCTGTCGGTGAGGTCGTCCTTGTTCATCCGCTTGATCTCGACGATGCGGCGGCCGGAGCGGTGCCCGACCGACTCGCCCCCCCCGTCTTTCTGCCCGACGGACTTCGACTCGTCGGTGTCGAGCCAGTCTTCGAGCTCCTGCGGGGCCATGTTCACGAGGTCGCGGAATGCGTCGTAGGTCGCTTGCTGGTCGTCGGAGAAGTCAGCCATCAGATATGAAGTAGTAGTCGAAGTGAGAAAGGCGTAGGGCTTACTGCTACTGCCGGTCGCGGTCGCGCATCTCACGTTGGCGCATCGGCATCCCATCGATCTGCTGGAAGAGCACTTCGATGGCGACGGGCGCATCGCTCCGCCGCTTCGCCGTCCCGTCTTTCCCGACGAGCACGACGGCGAACGCGCCGGGTTCGATCCCGTACGCCTCACGCAACGCCTGAGCCGAAGCGGCGTCGATTGCCCGGCCGTCCGCGCGGCTCTCGCCCCGATCGAGCACGGAGACGAACAGCAGATCACGGTCGCGGAAGCCGTCGACGAAACCCGTCGCGCTTTGCCGTTGGGCGACGAGGTCAGGGTGGTCGTCGGACGGGGCGAAGACGTAGAGCAGCCGGTGGGTCCACCGGTGGTCGGCGGGATCGAAGGGCATCGGGTCGGGCGTGGCGGGCTGGCCGAGCGCGGCCGTGCCCACGAGAAGGGAGAGGAGCAGGGGTGCGGCGACGTTCACGCGAACGCTGCCGCTGCGGGGCGCGCGGCCCCGGGCGTCGGACGGGACGCACCTCGCCGGCCGAGCTCTTCGCGCCACGCCCGGTTGAGGTAGGCGTAGTCGAGCGCCTCGATCTCTTCGCCGAGGTCGCGCCGGGCTTGGAAGCCGAGGTCTACGGGCGAGAGGCTGGCGAGGGGCGCGCTGGAGAGGTCGAGCACGCGGGCGCGGAGGAGGCCGTGGCGGAAGCCGCCATGGAGCTGGCCGAGGACGCACGACGCGCCGTCGGCGAGTTCGAGTGTCGCGGTGTTGAGCCGGGTGTGCCACCCGTCGTCGGCCCCATCGAGGTAGGCGGCGCCCCGCGCGGCGCGGACGCGGGCGGCGGCGAGCGTAACGCGGAGGGCGAGCCGGAGGCGGCGGCGTTCGCGGTAGGTAGCGAGGAAGCGTTGGAGCATCGGCGAAGGGGTCGATTTCTCTCAGTACCGTGGGCCTCCCGCAAGGTTCTGCCAAGCCCCGGCGTTGGTATACTCGGTGTCGTCACCGTTCACGGGTGCAGCACGCTACGCCTCTACGTTCCCGATGCGCCTCCGTCCCTCCCTACTCGCGCTGGGCTTCGCCGCCGCGCTGCTCGTGTCGCTGGCGTGGCCGCTGCCGGACGCCGCGGCCCCGTCCGGCGCCGTCGTGAGCACAAGCGTGACGGACCGCGTCGGCGGGCTGCTGCGCGAGGTTCGGCCCGACGGACGCGGCCGACCCGTCCCGCTCGACGCCGTCGGCCCCGACGTCATCGCCGCGCTCGTGGCGACGGAAGATCGCCGGTTCTGGCGGCACCCCGGCATCGACCCGCTCGCGATCGGCCGCGCCGCGTGGCACCGGGCGACGGGCGGCCCGCGCAGCGGCGGCTCGACGCTCACGATGCAGGTCGCCCGCTCACTCCGGGGCCGGACCGACCGCGGGCTCGCCGACAAGTTCGCCGAGGCGCACCTCGCCGTTCGGCTCGAACTGCGGCTTACGAAGCGGGAGATTCTCGCGCTCTGGCTCAACCGCGTCCCCTTCGGCAACGGCGCGCACGGCATCGAATCGGCGGCGCGGCTCTACTTCGGCAAAGGGGCGCGCGACCTCACGACGGCCGAGGCGGCGTTCCTCGTAGGCCTCCCGCAGAGCCCGAGCCGATACGACCCGTTCCGCCACCCCGAGCGGGCCCACGCCCGGCAGCGCCGCGTGCTCGACGCGATGGAACGGGAGGACCGGATCACCCCTGCCGAACGCGCACGCCTCGCCGCCCTCCCCCTCCCGCTCGCCGCGCCCGACCGCTCGTTCCGCGCCCCGCACTTCGTTGAATTCGTGCTCGCGGATGCGGACGGCTCGCCCGCCGAGGTCCGCACGACGCTCGACGCGACGTTGCAATCCGAGGCCGAACACGTCGTCCGCGCCCACCTCGCCGTGCTCGACGCGAGCGTAACGGCGGCGGCGGCCGTCGTGCTCGATAACCGGACGGGCGACGTGCTGGCCTATGTCGGGAGCCCGGACTACTGGGATGCACGCGGCGGACAGAACGACGGCGTGCGGATGCTCCGGCAACCCGGCAGCACCGTCAAACCCTTCACGTACGGTCTCGCCCTCGCCTCGGGCCGCTACTCGCCCGCCTCGATCCTGCCCGACCTCGACGTGCAGATTCTGGAGGCCGGCGGTGCGTTCTCGCCCGAGAACTACGACCGGCGCTTCCACGGGCCGGTCCCACTCCGGCAGGCGCTCGCGAGCTCGTACAACGTCCCCGCCGTCGTCGTCGCCCGCGAGATCGGGCCGGAGGCGCTGCTACGGGCGTATCGGCGGGCCGGACTCACGTCGCTGCACCGCCCCGCCGACCACTACGGCGTCGGGCTCACGCTCGGCAACGGCGAGGTGTCGCTGCTCGAACTGGCGCGGGCGTACGCCGGGCTAGGGCGCGGCGGCACGCTCCCGCCCGTCCGCCCCGTCCGCTGGACGCGCTCCGTCCGGGGTGACACGCTCCGCGCGCCGGAGCCGAGGTTCGAGCCGAACGGCCTCCCTCCCGCCGTCGCGTACCTCCTCACCGACATCCTCTCCGACCCCGAGGCGCGCGCGCCGGGCTTCGGTCGCGGCGGACCGCTCGAACTCCCGTTCCCCTCCGCCGTGAAGACCGGCACGTCGAAGGACTACCGCGACAACTGGGCCGTGGGCACGACGCCGACGCACACCGTCGCCGTGTGGGCGGGCAACTTCGACGGGAGCCCGATGCGGTGGGTGAGCGGGGTCAGCGGGGCCGGGCCGATCCTCCACGCCCTCCTCCGCACGCTCGGCTCCGGCGGCGACTTCGCCCGGCCGGCAGGCATCGCCGAGGCCGTCGTCTGTCCGCAGAGCGGGCTCCGCCCCGGCGCCCATTGCCCGAGCCGGGCGCGCGAGGTCTTCCTCGTCGGCACCGTCCCGACCGACACCTGCGACGTCCACCGCCGCGTCGCGCTCGACCGCCGCACCGGCCTGCTCGCCGACGCCGACACGCCCGCCGACGCCGTGGACGACCGGCTCTTCGCGGTCTACGCGCCCGAGTATCACGATTGGATGCGCGCCCAGGGCCTCCCGCTCCCCCCGACCGTCAGCCGTGCCGAGACGGAAGCGAAGGGCACCGCGCTCGTCTACTCCGACCGCCTCCGCGTGCAGTACCCCGCCTCCGGCACCGTCTTCCACCTCGACCCCGTGCTGCGGGCCGACTACCAGCGCCTCACCCTTCGCGGCGCCGCCGACGCCGACGTGCTCGACCTCGAGTGGTGGGTTGATGGCGAGCGGCTGCCGGGCGGGATCGACGCCGTATCGTGGGCGCTGCGACCCGGCCGTCACAGGATCGAGCTTCGGGGCATCGGGCCGGAAGGGCAACGCCTCCGCAGCCGCCCCGCCGATGTGCTCGTTCGCAGCTAAAGCGATACCTTAAGTGATTCCTCGCACCGCCCATTCTCCCACGCACTCGCAGCGGACTCAATCCCGCACTTTCGTATGAACCGACCTCTCCTCGCCGCGTGCGTGTTGACCCTCGTCTGCGTCGTCGCGTTCGCCGCGTGCAAAGCGTCCCGCGAGGCGGGAGACGGGGATTTCGGCGTCGAGGACGTCGCGCTCGATGTGGAGACGGACGGGCAGGCATTCGTTCCGACGCTCGACGGGCCGCTCCGCGTGATGAGCGCGACGCCCTACGGGCCGATGCAGGCGATGGGGCCGGATCATCCCGTCACCGTGACGTTCAGCCGACCGATGGTGCCGCTCGGCGACGCGCCGGAGATCGAGCCGAACACGATCACACTCGACCCGGCCGTGGCGGGGACGCTCGCGTGGGAGGGCACGCAGACGCTCGTGTTCACGCCGAGCGCGCCCCTCCCGCCCGCCACCGCATTCCGCGCCCGACTCGCTTCGGTCGAGAGCCTCGACGGCGAGCGATCGGAGCCGTTCGAGTGGCGCTTCGAGACGCCGCGCCCTCACCTCGTAACCTCGACGCCGACGCGCGGCGAGCCCTACGCCGAGCCCTCGGCCCCGCTCCGGCTCGAATTCAATCAACCCATCGCGGCCGACCGCGCGGCCCGGTTCGTGACGCTGACGCGGAAGGACAGCGACCCCGTCGAGGTCCGCGTCGCGGCGGACGGCGATAGCATGCTCGTCGTCCGGCCGGCGCGGGCGCTCGCGGGCGGGACGGCGTACACGCTCCGCCTCCTCCCCGGCCTCCCCTCCGCCGTCGGCCCGCTCGGCATGGCGGACACGACGACGGTCGCGTTCACGACGTACGGCCCGCTCCGGCTGGTCTCCGTCGATCAGAACCGGTCGTATTACGACGATCGGCCCGGCTTCGACCCGCGCCGGGGCGTCCGGCTGACGTTCTCGACGCCGGTCCGATTTGGCGACCTCCGCCGCGCCGTCGCGCTCGACCCGAGCGCCGCGCTGCCGCCCGGCATCGAAGCACGCGACGCGGCTGTCAGAGCCGAGCACACGCTACCGTTCGAGCTCGCGCCGGAGACGCGCTACGCCCTCACCGTGCGCGGCCTCCGCGACGTATTCGGGCAGACGCTCGCCACCGCGCAGCAGACGTTCACGACGCGGGCCTACGAGCCCTCGCTGTCCGTGCCGGGCGGGATTCTCGTGCTCGAAGCGGACGGGACGCCGGGCCTGCCGCTCCACGTCACGAACGTCGAAACCGTGCGCGTCGGGCGGCAGCGGCTGCGGGCGGACGAGATCGTGCCCATCCTCCGCGCCTACGACCGGGAGCACTGGTACGGCGAGCTCGACGAGGGCGCGGCCGAGCCGGAGCCCGTCGCCGCGACCGAGGCGTTTCGGCCGGGGCTCGCGCGCAACACGCCCGGTGTCGTCGCCCTCCCCCTCGACTCGGTGCTGACGGGCGGAACGGGCGTCGTCGGCCTCCGCGTGCTCGGGCCGACGGTGCGGAACGAAGCGCAGGATCATCGCGCGATTGCCCAAGTGACACGGCTCGGGATCACGGCCAAGTTCAGCCCGCACCAGAACCTCTTCCTCGTCACCGAACTCACGACGGCCGAGCCGGTGGCGGGCGCGCGCGTGACCGTCCGCGACGCGGAGAACGGCGTCCGCTGGCAGGGCACGACGGACGCGAGCGGGCAGGCACAATCGCCGGGCTGGGCCGGACTCGGGATGGAGAAGCCGAA
The DNA here is from genome assembly GCA_039944855.1 of Rhodothermales bacterium. Lineage (NCBI taxonomy): Bacteria > Pseudomonadati > Rhodothermota > Rhodothermia > Rhodothermales > Rhodothermales bacterium. The sequence goes on from JBDUXZ010000029.1 coordinate 64,219, forward strand.
CCCGTGGAACGACCCGCAGCAGTACGTCTTCGTCGAGCGCGGCGGCGACCTCGCGTTCACGGCGTCGATGTATCAGGACGGGCTGGAGCCGTACCGCTTCGACGTGCCGTTCGACTGGAACACCGAGGCCCGCGCCGAGGCCGGGAGCGTGTTCTCCGACCGCGGACTGTACCGCGCCGGCGAGACGGTCTTCCTAAAAGCGATCCTCCGCTCCAAAACCGACGGCGACTGGCGCGCAATCCGCGACAGCGTCCGCGTCCTCGTCCGCAGCCCGCGCGACGAGACCGTGCTCGACCGCCGCCTCCGCCCCTCAGATCTCGGCACGTTCGATCTGGACTGGACCGCGCCTGGAACGGCGGCGCAGGGCGTCTATTCGGTCCGCGTCGCCTACGCCGCTGACACCGCCGCTGCGAACCGCGAGCCGTGGGAGCGCGGCGACATCGCCGAGGGCACGTTCCGCGTCGAGGCGTTCCGCCGCGCCGGGTTCGAGGTCACGGCGCGGGCGGCGGCTCCGGCCTACGTCGTCGGCGACTTCTTCGAGGGGACCGTCGAGGGCCGCTATCTCTTCGGCTCGCCGATGGGCGGGCAGCCGGCACAAGTTGTCCTCTCTGCCTCGCCCACGACGTTCGCCCCGCCCGGCTTCGACGCCTTCCGGTTCGGCGCGATCGAACGGAATTACGGGTACGACGAGTTCGCCCGACGCGACACCGTGCTCGCCGCCGACGGGACGGTGGATGTACGGCTGCCGCTCACCGGCAACGAGACCGGCTCGCCGCGCGAGCTTCGGTGGGAAGGCACCGTCACCGATCCGGCGCGGCAAACGCAATCGGGCCGGACGACGGTCCCGCTTCACCCCGGCCTGTTCTACGTCGGCCTCCGCCCGCGCACGACCTTCCTCGACCTCAGCGAGCGCGACGTGATGCAACTCGACGTCGTGACGGTCGACCCGGCGGGGCGGCCCGTCGGCGGGAAGGAAGTGACGGTCGAGCTGATCCGGCGGCAGTGGAACAGCGTGCGCGAGGTCGGCGCGGACGGGCGGCTGCGGTGGCGGAGCGAGACGGTCGAGGAGCCCATGGGCGAGCAGACGGTCACGCCCAAGGCGGGGCGGCTCGCGCGGATTTCGATGCCCGTCACGGAGGGCGGCTCGTACCTCGTCCGCGCCACGGCCCGCGACGTGCGCGGCAACGCGATCCACACTGAGGCCTATTTCTACGCGACGGGCTCGGGCTATGTCGCGTGGGAGCGCGCCGACGACGACCGGATCGACCTCGTCCCGGACCACACGACGTACGCGCCCGGCGAGACGGCAAAGGTGATGGTGCAGTCGCCGTACGAGTCCGCGACGGCCCTCGTGACGGTCGAGCGCGAGGGGATCATTTCGAGCCGCGTCGTGACGCTCGAAGGGAGCGCCCCGCAGGTCGAGATCCCGCTGACGGAGGCGCACCTGCCGAACGTGTTCGTCAGCGTTGTGCTGCTCCACGGCCGCTCGGCGCCGCCGTCCGCGACGGCCGACGCGGGCGCGCCGTCGTTCAAAATCGGCTACGCCGAGCTGCGTGTCGACCCCGGCGTGCGGCACTTGCAGGTCGACGTCGAGCCCGACGCCGTGCAGTACCGGCCGGGCGACGAGGTGACGGTCGACCTCCGGCTGCGCGGTGCGGACGGGCGCGGCATCGCGGGCGAGATCGCCTTCTCGGCGGCCGACGCGGGCGTGCTCAACCTGATCGGTTATGCCCTTCCCGACCCGTTCGAGACGTTTTACGGCCCGCGCCCGCTCGGCGTGACCACGAGCGAAACGTTGTCGAACCTCGTCCGGCAGCGCAACTTCGGGCAGAAAGAGGAGGACGCAGGCGGCGGCGGCGGCGACGCGTCCGACCTCCTCCGCAAAGACTTCCGCCCGCTCGCCCACTGGGCGCCCGCCGTCCGCACGGATGCGCGGGGCCGCGCGCGTGTTACGTTCCGCCTGCCCGAGAGCCTCACCACGTTCCGACTGATGGCGACGGCACTCAGCGCCGACCACCGCTTCGGCGCGGCGCACACCGACATCGTCGTCACGCAGCCGCTCGTGCTGCAAGCCGCCCTCCCCCGCTTCGCACGGCTGAAGGATCGGTTCGAGGCCGGCGTGCTCGTCACGAACCGAACGGACGCGGCGGGCGAGGCCACCGTCACGGCCGAGGCTGAAGGGCTCGCCTTGCGCGGCGACGCATCGAAACAGATCCGGCTCGACGCGGGAGAGACGCGCGAAGTCCGCTTCGCGTGGACCGCCGAGCGGACGGGCGATGCCGCGCTGACGTTCACGGCGCGGCTCGGGAATGAGCGCGACGCCTTCGCCACCACGCTGCCCGTCGCCCTCCCTACGACGAAGGAGGTGAGCGCGACGTTCGCCTCGACGGACGGCGCGGCGCAGGAGGCCCTGCGGTTGCCGGCCGACCGCGTGCCCGGCCTCGGCGGCCTCCGCATCACGCTCGCCTCGACGGCGCTCGCCGGGCTCGACGGCGCGGCCCGCTACCTCTTCGACTACCCCTACGGCTGCCTCGAACAGCGAACCTCCCGCGTCCGCCCCCTCCTCCTCGGCGACGAACTGCTCGACACCTTCGACCTCGACGCGCTCGACGGCGACCGGCAGCAGGTCGTGACGGCGTGGCTCGGCAGCCTCGACGAATACTGGGCCGGCGACGGCTTCGGGCTGTGGGCGGGCGACCGGCACGCGAACCCGTACCTCACCGGCTACGTCGTGCTCGCCCTCGCCGAAGCGAAGGCGGCGGGCTTCCCGATCCCTCTCGGCATCACGCGCGACGCCGTCGCCGCGCTCGAACGAAGCGTGCGGAATCGGAGCGAGCGCCCGGATTACTACGACGCCGCCGTGTGGGCCGACACGCGGGCGCTGATGCTCTACGCGCTTGCCCGCCACGGCCGCGTGCTCGCGGCGGAGGTCGATCAGCTCGCCGCGCGGCCGGATCAGCTTTCGGCCGAGGGACAGAGCCTGCTGCTGCGGACCGTCGTGCTCGGCGGCACGCCGCTGCGGTCGTACCGCGCGGCGCTCCTCGAACGGCTCCGCAGCCGCATCCGCGTCGAGTCCACGACGGCGTACCTCGACATGCCCGAAGGCGGCGCGTGGGGCTGGATCTTCGCCTCCGATACGCGGGCGACGGCGTACGGCCTCGCCGCGCTCGTCGAGGCCGACCCGTCGGCGGACACGCAGCAACTCGGGCAGCGGATGATCCGCTACCTGATGCAGTCGCGCGACGGCGGGCACTGGGCCTCGACGCAGGACAACGCCGCCGTCGTGGACGCCTTCCGCGCGTTCTTCGACGCCTTCGAGCAGACGGCGCCCGACTTCACCGCGGAGGTGCAGGTCGCCGGGCGGCGCGTGCTCCGCGAGGCGTTCGCCGGACGGAGCCTCGACGTCGCCGACGCCGAGGTGCCCGTCGGGCAGCTTCCCGCCGAAGCGCCCGTCACGATCCGCAAAACCGGGCCGGGGCAGGCGTACTACGCGCTCACGCTCGAAACCTATTCCACGGGCCCGCAGGAGTCGCGCAGCCGCGGCCTCGCCGTCGAACGCCGCCTCCAACGGCTCGACGAGCGCGGGCAGCCCGCCGGGGCAGCGACCGCGACGGGCGGGACCGTCACCCTCGATGCGGGCGAGCAGGTCCTCGTCACGCTCCGCCTCACGAGCCCGACGGCCCGCAGCTACATCGTCCTCGACGACGCGCTCCCGGCCGGCCTCGAAGCCCTCAACGCCGACTTCGTGACGACGTCGGACGACGCCCGCGAGCAGACCGGCTCCTCGACCTGGTGGGGCTCGTTCAACCACACCGAGTTCCGCGACGACCGCGTCGTCCTCTTCGCCGACTACCTGCGGGCGGGCGAGCACACGTACACCTACGTCGCCCGCGCGACGACGCCCGGCACCTTCGTCCACCCGCCGGCCTCGGCCGAGGCGATGTATCAACCGGAGACGAATGGGCGAACCGCCTCCGGCACGCTTGTCGTGAGCGCACCCTCGCCCTAGCTCCTCGCTGGCGGGTCCGTGAGGTAGCGCTCGCGCAGGATGCGGGCGTGGTGCTGCTCGTGCCCGGCGATGATCCACGCCGCGGCGCGGACCGTCATCGGAAAACCGCTGGCGACGCCCGCTCGCTTCAGCGCAAGGGCATCGAGACCGGCGAACAGTTTGATCGTGGCTTTCCGGACGTCGAAGAACTCCTCGGCCAGGTCGTCCAGCGTCCGTCGGTCGAACCCGGCCGCGGCCACGTAAGCGTCTTGCTCGAAACCGGGGACCGGAGTGGAATCGGCCCGGGCGAAGCGGAGGGCGCGGTAGGCGAACACGCGCTCCGTGTCCGTGATGTGGCCGAGCACCTCCTTCACGCTCCACTTGTTGGGCGCGTAGCGATAGGTCCCCCGCGCCTCGCCGAACGCGCCGAGCAGGTCGGCCATCTCCGCCCCCTGCTCTTCGAGGAGCTTCAGGAGGTCGCCTTCTCGCACGGCATCGATGTAGGTCGCGTAGTAGGGAGCGAACTCGCCGGGTTTGGGTTTCGGAATCAGGAGGTGAGACATGGGTTGTGGTCGAGTGGAGATCGCCCAAGTATAGGACCCCCGGCGCGAATGTCCTCGGCGAAGCCTTGCCACTCGATGCATCGCCCCCGCGTGCGTAGGGCACTCCGTTGTCCACCCCCTGCGTGGTATGTTTCATTACCTGGCAAAGGTTAACTTGTCTTCGATGGAGGCCGGACCCCTTCACTCAGCGAGAGCCCATAAGATCATGTCTTGCTTCATTTATATCCTCCGTCATTAGGACCACGGTATCCCGGTGATTCTGACTCTTTGAGGAAAGCGTTTAGAAGGTTACCGTCGCATCGCTCGGGTGTCTAAGAGGGCATCCCCACCCCACCCGCTCCCCCATGCCTTCCTCAAGTCCAGTTACCCCGATCTCTTCCAACACCCGCTGCGGAACCACTTCAGAAGAACGTGCCCATCACCTGATCGAGTGGCTCCGCTCCGGGGAGAAGCTGACCTCGGCTACGGCCGCCGAAGTCTTCGGTGTCTCCCGACGCACCATCACGCGCGACATCGCCTACCTCCGCAACGCGCTCTCGCTCGACATCGAGTTCGATGCTTCTCTGAATTCCTATGTGTTGGCGTCGGAGCACACGGCCCTCCCCTTCCTCGCCTTCCCCAGCCTCGCCCCCATCCTCCTCAACGCGGAAACGGAGCCCGGGCTCGGCGGGGCCGATCCGAGTAAGCAGATCCACGTGCGCTACTCCGCAGTCGCTATCCAAGCGTTTCTCGCGCGTGGCGGCAACCTCACCAACGGAACCGCGAACGCAGATGGAACACTCGACGCCTACTTCCCCCCGTACAAGCTCGACGAGTTCATGAGCTACGTGCTGTCTCGCGGGCACCACATCGAAGTGCTTGAGCCGTTCGACTTTCGCCACCGCGTCCACATGGAGATCCGTCGAATGCTGTCGATCTATGAGGGAAAGGACGGTCGGTGCGCTTGACAGCCGTGAGGGAGCGTCTTACTTTTCGACTCTCACGCGGAACTAGCTCAGCTGGTAGAGCGCAACCTTGCCAAGGTTGAGGTCGCGGGTTCGAGTCCCGTGTTCCGCTCCACGAAACGGCCCCCAGGATGCCTGGAGGGCCGTTTCAGCATCTGTAGGGGCCCTCTCGCCTAATGCCCCTTATCCAGGAAGGCCCATTGAAATCCACCGGGTTTCAGCGGTCGTTCAGCGCGCGGAAGGCCCCAGGAGGCCTGGCAGGCTAGTTCGAGCCCCCCTCCCCTCCCGCCTTTCAGCAATACTATCAGCATCTACTGAGGCTGTACGCGGATGAGGTCACACCCATGATCGGGAGCCTTTCCGGAGGTCCAATAGTATTGCTGAGACATATCGAAAATGTGGAACTCGGCCCACCAAATCACGGCGACCGCCAAACGCTCAGCTTGGGACTACGACCCGGACGATAGTTCCACCCTCGCCGCCCGCACCTACGTCAATGTGCCCGCCTGCGAGGTCGGCCCGATGGCGCATCGACCGGAGCCCCACGCCGTCGACTCGCTCCGTGGGCGGGGGCAGTCCCGCGCCATCATCCTCGATGGTCAGAGCGAGACCATCGTCATCTTCGAGTGAGATGGCGACGTACGAGGGGTCGGCGTGCTTGAGTGCGTTCACGACTGCCTCCTGCACGATCCGGTAGAGGTGGGCCTCGACGCCGGGTGCGAGCGCCGGAAGGCCGTCAGCGGCATTGAGCGTAACGGGGAGCCCGGTGGCCCGGCTCGCACTTGCGGCGAGGTCGGCGAGCGCGAGCGCGAGGGTGCCCGGTTCGATCTCCGACGGTGACAGCCCACGGGAGAGCTGCCGTACCTGGCGAACGGCGTCGTCCACCATCGCCGCGGCCTCTTCCATTTCGGCCGCTGTCACAGGCTCGCCGCGCTCTAGCCGCCGCACTAGGCCCCGCGTGTAGAACGAGAGGCCCGTCAGGTGGGAGCCCACACCGTCGTGGAGTGCCCGCCCGGTCCGTTCTTGCGTGGCCTCGACCGATTCGAGGAGGTCGGCTTGAAGCTGCTGCCGCCGGACGGCTTCGGTGGCGAGGCGGAGCGCGGCCCGGCGCACGGCCCCCGCCATGACGTCGAGCGCGCCGCCCGAAGCCACGATGAGCGCCGCCGTCCACACGAAGCGTTCGACGCCCGGGTCCGAAGCGGTTTCGGACCGGACGGCCCAGACGAGGACGAGGTAGGCTACCGCCGCCGTCACCCCCGCGAGGAACGTGGCGCTCGGGATGAGGCGGAACGCCGAGAGCGCCACGAGCGCGACGATGACCACGATCACGGCGTCGCCCGCGATCCCCAGCATCATGTTCCCGACCGTATACGCTCCGATCTCGACGACGGTGAACGCATAGGCGACGAGGTCGGAGGGCGGTCGGTCTTCGCGGAGGCGCGTGGCCGCGTCGCGGCGGAGGAGGAGCTCCAGGCCCGTCACGCCTCCGAGGAAGACCACGATGGCGACACCCAACCCCATCGCCTCCGGTGCTCCCCTCACGGCCTCAATGGCGACGCGGAGGACGAGCGCGACCGTGAGCGTGCCGAAGAACGCGGCGACGAGGCCGGCCCGCGTCCGCTCGGCCCGGAGCAGGATGCGGTCGAACGCCGCCTGGGCTTCCGTATCCGCTCCCGCAACGGCAGGAGAGCGTGGGACGGCTTCGGGACCGGGCATGGCTAAAGGAGGCCCCGCTCCTGGGCGTGGCGGATCGCGTAGCGCGTGAGGTCGCCGCCGCTCGCCAGCCCGAGCTTCTTCTTGATCCGCGCCCGGTAGCTCTCGACCGTGTTCGGGCTGACCACCATCGCCTCGGCGATCTCAGCCGTCTTCAAACCGCGCCCGAGGAGCTCCAGGGCTTCGAGCTCGCGGTCGCTCAGCGCCTCGACGCCCGAGGACGGCGTGGCCGAGACCCCGCCGGAGAACTGCCGGACGATGGCCTCGGACATCGACGGGCTGACGTAGGTCCCGCCCCGGAGCACGCGGCGGATGGCGTCGATGATCTCGGTCCCGGCCTCGCTCTTCATCAGGTAGCCCCGCGCGCCGGCCTTAAGCACACGCTCGGCGTAGAGCGCCTCGTCGTGCATCGAGACAACGAGGACGGGGAGTTCCGGCCGGGCGGCCTGGAGGTGCTTGACGAACTCGACCCCGCTCATCCCGTCCATCGACACGTCGCTCACGACGAGGTCGCAGGCGTCGGGGAGGTGGGCGAGGGCGTCCTCGGCGGACTCCGCCTCGCCGCAGAGCTCGAGGCCGGGTTCCTCCCCGATCAGAAAGCCGTAGCCCTTCCGCGTGACGTAGTGGTCGTCGACGACGAAGATGCGGTGGTTCATAGGGGCTGAAATCCGCGAAAGGGGGACTGAACGCGCTCAAAGTACGCCGGAGCGCGCGCAGAGAACGGGTCGTGGTGGATCTCACCACGGCGCAGGCGCAAAAGCCACCACGGGCGAGGGGTGGACCCCGGTACGATCAAACGAGCCGCTCAGCCGATTAAAGGGACACACCAGGACATGCTCCTCCAGGAGACGCCTCTTCCACGCGACCCGCTCTCATGCGCCGACTCTTTCCTCTCTTTCCCGCCCTCGTCGTGCTCGCGGCGTTCGCTACGAGCGCCACGGCCCAGGACATCGTGCCGCCCCGGCCGGTGGGTGCCCCCCTCGCCCTCAGCCTCGACGAGGCCGTCCTCATGGCGGTCGAGCGCAGCGAGGAGGTCGGCCTCGCCCGCTCGCAGGTGGACCTCGCGGCGGCCCAGACCCGGCAGGCGTACTCCGCGCTCTTCCCGCAGATCAGCGCCAACCTCAACTACACCCGCGCGATCCAGTCCTCGACCGAGATCGGCGGCGACGACACGGTCGTGGATCCGGCGCTGATCTTCGACCCCGACCCCACGGCTCCCCTCGAAGACCGGGTGACGTACCTCGAGGACAACGCGGGCAACGCGGCGCTCGGGGCGATTGGCGGCCTGTTCAGCGGGCTCCCCTTTGGCCAGAAGAACACCTACGCCGCCACGATCAGCCTCGGCCAGACGATCTACTCACCGCAGCTCGGCGCGGGCATCCAGATCGCTAAGCACTTCCGCGAGGCGGCGGGGTACAACCTCACCGAGGAGCTGGCCGACATCCGCCTCCAGGTGCAGCAGGCCTACATCCAGGCCCTCGTCGCGCAGGAACTCGTCGTCATCTCGCAGGCGGCGATCGTCCAGGCACAGAGCTTCCTCGATACCGAGCAGCTCCGGCTCACGGCCGGGACGAACTCCGAGCTCGAAGTGCTCCGCGCCCAGGTGGAGCTGGAGAACCTCCGGCCCCAACTCGTGCAGGCGCAGAACGCCGCCGAGCTCGCCGTGCTCGACCTCAAGCGGCTCACGAACCTCCCTTACGGCCAGCCCGTCGCGCTCACGACGCCGCTGACGCTCCCGGCCCCGGACGAACTGGAGAACGTCGCGCTCGACGCCGAAGCCCTCGTCTCGGGCCGGGCGGCGATCCTCGCAGCCGAGGAGCAGGTGGCCATCGCCGAGCAGCAGGTCCGCCTCAAGCGCGCCGCCTACCTCCCGAGCGTCTCGTTCCAGGCCAACTACGGCCGGCAGCTCTTCACCGAGGAGATCTTCGACTTCGGGGGCGAGTGGCGGCCGGACTTCACCGTCGGCGTCGGCGTCTCGGTTCCGATCTTCAACGGTTTCCGGCGCTCGGCCGAGGTGCAGCAGGCGCGCGTGGAACTGAGCCAGGCCGAGTTCCAGACCGCCCAGCTCCGCGAAGCCGTCCAGCTCCAGGCCGAGCAGGCGCTCGGCGAGAAGCGCCGCGCCCGCGCCCTCATCGCCGCCCGCCAGCAGACCATCGAGCAGGCCGGCCGGGTCTACCGCCTCACCGGGCTCCAGTACGACGAGGGCCTCTCGACGCCGCTCGAAGTCTCCGACGCCCGGCTCTCGCTCCTCCAGGCCCGCACGAACCTCGTCCAGGCCCTGGCCGACTTCTACAACGCCGACGCCAACCTCCTCCGCGCCGGCACCTCCACCGGCACCGGCGGCACGCTCGCCCTCCCCGACGGCCAGCTCATCCCCGAGCTCCCGCCGCTCGACACGACCCGCCCCACTACCACGGACACTGCGCCAACGCCCAACGTCCCGACGCCCGATGTGCCCTGATCCCCTCGCGCTCCTCGCCTTCGCGCTTCCCGCCACGACTTCCCCTTCGAGAGACTCCATGAACGCACTGCACACCGCCCGCCCTCGCCGCGCTTCCCTGACGCCCCTCCTCCTCGTTGCCCTCGTCGCGTTTGCGGCCTGTGGCGGTAGCGAGCCCGAGGTGGCCGACGAGGCCGAGCGCGCCCCGCTCGTCCTCGCCTCGACCGACGTGACCCGGATCGAGCGCGGCCCGATCAGCGCCGGCATCGCCATCACCGGCACGCTCGCTCCCTACCGCGTCGTCGACGTGAAGGCGCAGGTCTCCGGCACGCTCGGCTCCGTCCGCTTCCAGGAAGGCGACCGCGTGGGCCAGGGCACCACGCTGGCGACGATCGACGCCGAGGGCATCCGCAGCCAGGCCGCGAGCACGCGCGCTGGGGTGAGCGGGGCGCAGGCCGCGGTCGCGGCGGCCGAGGCGCAACTGGCACTCGCCCGTGAGCAGGCCGCCTCCGCGGCGTTCCTCTTCGAAGAGGGCGCGATGTCGCGGCTCGACAACGAGGCGGCGAAAGCGCAGGTCGAGGCCGCCGAGGCCCAGGTCGCGGCGGCGCGGTCGCAGGTGGCCTCGGCTCAGTCGCAGGCGACGGGGGCGAGCGAGCAGGCCGGCCGGACCGTCGTCCGCGCGCCCATCGACGGGGCCGTGAGCGAGCGGTTCGTCGAGGTCGGCGAGGCGGTGAATCCGGGGCAGAGCCTCTTCACGGTCGTCAACACGAGCGCCCTCGAACTCGCCGGGCAGGTGAGCGTGGACGCCGCCGCTCGCATCCGCGTCGGCGACCCCGTCGAGTTCACGATCGACGCCTACCCCGGCCAGCGGTTCACCGGCACCGTGGCCCGCATCGAGCCGACGGCCGACGCGAGCACGCGCCAGATCGGCGTCTACCTCCGCCTCTCGAACCCCGGCACCCTCGTCGGCGGCCTGTTCGCCACAGGCGTCGTCATCTCGAACACGATCGAGGAGGCGCTCCTCGTGCCTGAGTCCGCCGTCCGCGAGGGCGACGGGACGGCCTACCTCCTCGTCGTCGATGGCGACGTGATCGCGCGGCGCCCCGTGACGGTCGAGACGCGCGACGCGACGCGCGGGCTCGTGGCCGTGCGCGGGCAGATCGCCGCCGACGCGACCGTGATCGTCTCGCCCACGACCGACACCGTCTCGGGCGTCCGCGTCCGCCTCGCCGGGGATCGGGCGGCCAGTTCGGCCGCCGCACCCGTCAGCACCACCGTCCTCCCCGACAGCGAGTAGCCCAAGCGTTCCGCGCTCCCCCTACGGCTTCCCCTTCAGGCCTTTTAGCCTCCCGACCTCATGAGTGATTCCACGACGCCTTCCCCCAACGGCCACGACACCCCGCCAAAGGGGGCCGTCCCGCCTCCCGCCGCGACGACCGACGACGGCGCACCCGTCGACCTCACCCGGTTCACCGGCCTCAGCGGCGTCTCCATCCGGCGGCCCGTGTTCACGGCGATGGTGATGATCGGGCTCGTCGTGCTCGGCCTCTTCTCCTTCTCCGGGCTCGCCATCGACCAGTACCCGGACGTCGACATCCCGATCGTGACCGTGCAGACGGTCTACACGGGCGCGAGCCCGGAGACGATCGAGCGCGAGGTGACGCAGCGGCTCGAAGAGGCCTTCAACCCCGTCGCGGGCGTGGACGGCATCACGTCGGTCTCCCTCGAAGGCGTCTCCGTCATCACGGTCGAGTTCGAGCTCGGGACGGACGTTGACGAGGCCTCGCAGGACGTCCGCGCCAAGATCGACGCCGTCCGCCGCGACCTGCCGGCGGACATCGAGCAGCCAGTCGTACAGAAGTTCGACCCCTCGGCCGAGCCCATCGTCTCGCTCGCCGTCTCCTCGACGACGCTCCCGATCTCAGACCTGACGACGATGGCCGACGAGGACATCCGCCGCACGCTGGAGTCGGTGCAGGGCGTGGGCGAGGTGCAGATCGCGGGCGGGCTCGCACGCGAGATCCGTGTCGACATCAACCCCGAGCGGCTCCAGGCCCTCGGCGTCACCGTGAACCAGGTCATCGGCGCGCTCCAGGCACAGAACCTCGAGGCCCCGGCCGGGCGCGTCGAGCGCGGCAACCGCGAGCAGCTCGTCCGCGTGACGGGCCGCATCGACGACCCCGCGCAGTTCGCCGGCGTCGTCGTCGCCAACCGCAACGGGACGCCGATCCGGCTCGGCGAGGTCGCCACGATCCAGGACGCGACGGAGGAGGAGCGCTCGCTCGCCTTTGTGGACGGCGAGCGCGCCGTGGCCCTCGACATCCTCAAGGTGAGCGGGGCCAACACGGTCGAGGTGGCCGAGCAGGTCATCGAGGCCGTCCACGAGATCCAGGCCGCGCTCCCGGCCGGGACCTCGCTCCAGGTCATCCGTGACAACTCCGTGATGATCCGGCACTCGGTCGAGGACGTCATCTTCGAGCTCCTCCTCGGCGCGCTCCTCACGATCATCATCGTGATGCTCTTCCTCAACGACATCAAAGCGACGACCATCACGAGCCTCGCCCTCCCGGTGTCGGTGATCTCGGCGTTCATCGTGATGAACGTGCTCGGGTTCACGCTCAACATCCTCACGCTGATGGCCCTCTCGCTCTCCATCGGCATCCTGATCGACGACGCGATCGTGGTGATCGAGAACATCGTGCGGCACCGCGAGATGGGCAAGGACCACTTCACGGCGGCGGGCGAGGGCACGCGCGAGATCTTCCTCGCCGTCCTCGCGACGACGCTGACGATCGTGGCCGTCTTCGTGCCGGTCGCCTTCATGGGCGGCATCATCGGCAAGTTCTTCTACCAGTTCGGCGTGACGGTCGCGGTGGCCGTGCTCGTCTCGCTCTTCGTCTCGTTCACGCTCACGCCGATGATGTCGGCGCACTGGGGCGTCGAGCCGCACAAGGCCGAGCACGGGAAGTCGAAGAACCCGATCAAGAACTTCATCGCCGCCTTCAACACGTGGTTCGACCGGGGGGCCGAGAAGTACAGCGGCCTCATCGGCTGGGCGCTCGGGCACCGCAAGGCGGTGATCGTGCTCGCCATCGCCTCGTTCTTCGCCGCGCTCATGCTCTTCCCGTTCATCGGTGGCGGCTTCATGCCGACGACGGACGACGCGGAGTTCGCCGTCCAGTTCGACTCCCCGGACGGCTCCAGCCTCGCCTACACCCGCGAGAAGGCCGTGCAGATCGGCGAGGTCGTCGGCGAGATCGAGGGCGTTGACTACACGTACACTACGGTCGGCGCGGGCGCGACGGGCACGGTCACCGGCGGCAACATCTTCGTCAAGCTTACGCCGTCGAGCGAGCGCGAGTTGAGCCAGCAGGAGCTGATGGTCGTGGCGCGCGAGCGCCTGAAGCCGGTCTTCGGCGTGGACATCTCGGTCCTCGCAGCCGGCGGTCTCGGCGGGGCGACGGCCCCACTCGCCGTCGAGGTGCGCGGGCCGGACGTGGAGGGCTTGCAGGCGCTCTCCCTCCAGGTCGAGGACGCGGTGGCGAACGCTACGGGCGTCGTGGACGTCACGAACTCGCTCGGCCAGCCGCGTCCCGAATACCGCATCGAGGTCCGCCGCGACCTCGCCAACGAGCTCGGCCTCGACATCGGCGCGGTCGCCGCGACGGTCCGGCCCGTCCTCGCCGGGCAGACGGTGACGACGTGGGAGGACCCCACGGGCGAGGAGCGCGACGTGGTGCTCCAGGTCGCCGCCGAGCAGCGCCGCTCGGTCGAGGACATCGCCCGCATTCCGATCGCCACGAGCAACACGGCGGCGGGCGGCGGCAGCATCACCGTCCCGCTCTCGCAGGTGGCACGGATCGTGGAGGGCACGGCGCCCTCGCAGATCGACCGCAACGACCTCCAGCGCGTGGCGACGATCTCGGCCAGCAACGTGCCGGAGCTCTCCATCTCCGAGGCCTCGGCCAACATCGAGACCGAGCTGGCGAAGGTGACGCTCCCGCCGGGCTACTCCGTCCGCCTCGGCGGCGAGACCGAGCAGCTCGCCGAGACGACGGGATACGTGATCCAGGCGATCCTCCTCGCCATCATCCTCATCTTCCTCATCCTGGCCTCGCAGTTCGAGTCGATCTCGCAGCCGTTCGCCATCATGATGTCGCTGCCGCTCTCGCTCATCGGCGTGCTCCTGGCCCTCCTCATCACGGGCGACACGCTCAACATGATGTCGATGATCGGGGTGATCCTGCTCTTCGGCCTCGTGACGAAGAACGCGATCCTGATCGTGGACAACATCAACGAGCGAAGGCGCGAGGGCAAGGACCGCTGGACGTCCGTCGTGGAGGCCGGGCAGGTCCGGCTCCGCCCGATCATGATGACGACGCTGGCGATGATCGCGGGGATGCTCCCGATCGCGATCGGCATGGGCGAGGGCGGCGGCTTCCGCGCGCCGATGGCCCGCGCCGTGATCGGCGGCCTCATCACGTCGACGATGCTGACCCTGCTCGTGGTGCCGGTGGCCTACACCTACTTCGACGACTTCGGGGGGTGGATCAAGAGCCGGTTCAGCGCCGACGCCCGCGCCGAGCGCAAGGCCGTCCAGGCCCAGCGCGCCGAGCACGCCGCCGACGAGCGACTTGCCAACGAGCCGGTGATGGGCGATCCGGTCCTGAGCCCCGCGCTCTAACCCCACCACGCACTGAGGCCCACTGTGCCTAGCTCCGCGTCCGTCCCGTCCTGGTTCATCGTGTTCGTGGCGATGCCCGTGCTGACCTCGTTCTTCGGGGTACTCCGTGCGGCCTCCGCCCGCCTGTCTCGCTAACACAACCGACTCCTCTTGCCGTGCCCGTTCCCGCACCCGTCCCCGTCTGGCGTCACCGTGAGCAGGAGGCCCGCCGCGCCAGCCTCCTGCTCGCCGCCCGAGCCGTTTTCGCAGAGCGTGGCTACCACGAAGCGACGGTCGAGGAGATCGCAGCCTTGGCCGATATCGGGAAGGGGACGGTCTACCTCCACTTTCCCGAGGGCAAAGCAGGCCTCCTGGAAACCGTCCTCGACGACCACCTCGCGGCGCTCCGTGGGATCGTCGTCCGGACCTTCACCGAGGGCGAGGGGGCCGTCCGATACCGGTTTTGGACGCTCGCCCTCGCCGCCGCCACGTACTTCCGTCGGAACCCGGACCTCCTCCGGGTCCACGTCCGCGAGCTGCCCCGCCTGCTCGCCGACGCCGAGGTCGGGCCGGTCGCCGAGTGCCTGGCCCGGCTCACCGACGAGTTGGTCGACGTGGTCGCTCCCGTTCTCCAGGAGGACCGTCTAACCTTGCCGAGCCGCGTCGCGGCCTACCACCTGCTGGCGACCCTCTTCGGCCACCTCATCGCCCTCGGGCTTCAGACCGGCCCCCTCGACTGCGGCACGCCGCCCGCCGAGATCGCCGACACGCTCGTGGCGCTCGTCTTCGACGGGATCGCGGGACACCGCACGGGCGGGGGGTGACACAGCGGATGAACCGGATACCGTGTGGTCCGATCCACCACGCGCCGGGGGTCCGCGCCACCACGCCAGGACGGTGGCTCCCGCCACGACCGAGCCCTCGGCCGCCCCGTTGAACGGGCAGGGACCGGGACACACCCGGATACAACCACTCGCCGGACGCCGCCATGTGCAAACCGCTCTTCATCATCACCGCCTCCCGGCCCACCACACCGGGTCACGGTGCGGAGACGCTCTCCTCGTTCGCACGTGCCCTCGGCCGCTTCGGGTATGCCGATCTCACCCACCCAACCATGGACCAGGTCGCCCCTCTCACCACGCTTCACGTCGCCATCCCTGAGCGGGATGGCAGCACGTACCAGACACTCTGATTCCCCGAGGACCCATGCACCCCCTACGCTCCCGTGTCTCCCCTCGAATCGTGACCGGCCTCGTCGCCCTCGCGCTCTTCGCCCTCGCCGCCGACTCGGCCCAAGCCCAGCGCTACGGCAGCCCGCCCGTCGCCCAGCGCGCGGCGTACTCGTCCCTCTCCGCCGGTGTCAGAGCCGGGCTCAACCTCGCCACGCTCTACGGCGACGACGTGGACGAGGCCGGCAACCGCACCGGCTTCAGCGGCGGCCTCTTCCTGACGTATAACCTCACGCCCGTCTTCGCCATCCAGCCGGAGATCCTGTTCTCGGCGAAGGGAGCCGAGATCGACGCCGACGGCTCCTCCCCGATGGGCGTCGGCGAGCGGGAGTACACGTTCGGCTACCTCGAGCTCCCCATGCTCGCCCGCGTCAACGTACCGGTCCAGAGCCCGGCCCGGCCCTACCTCGTCGCCGGCCCTTCGCTCGGGATCAAGCTCTACGGTGAGCTCGACGAGGAGGACCTCGATGAGACCCTCAAGGGCAGCGACCTCGGCATGGTCGTCGGCGGCGGGCTCGACTTCAACCTCGGCGCGCGGAAGCTCGTCCTCGACGCCCGCTACACGTTCGGGCTCAACGACGTGTTCGACGTCAGTGGCGACCCCGAGGCGAAGAACGGCGCGCTCACGCTCTCTATCGGCGTCGGGCTCTAGCCCACGCCCCCGCTACACGGTCGCCCTCTATGCCCGCATACCCCCCGCTTCCCAGCCCCCAAGCCGGGCGCGGGCGGGCTGGCCCCGTCCGGTTCACTACGCCGGGCCGGGCCAAGGGCGGCCACCTTTTTTCCCACGCTCTGAAGCAGAGGCCGCGATGATCCACCTGCTCGCTCCCCCGTCATCCCCTGTGTTGAGCGTTGAGTTCGCCGACTTCGTCGGGTCGCAGGAGCACCGCCGCTTCCTCGCCGTCCTCCGCCGCGCGGTGCGTGCGCACGGGCGGATCGACCTCCTCCTCGACGTCTCCCGCCTCCGCGCCATCGACGGCGGCATCGTCACGGCCGGGCAGGCCTTCGCCGCCACCGATCCGCACGCGATACGGCGGCTCGCCGTCGTCGGTGACCACGACTGGGCAGCGTGGGTGGTCGTGATGGCCGGCCGGTACCTCCGCACGCGCCCGCGCTGGTTCCGGCCGGCCGACCGTGCCCTCGCCGAGCAGTTCGTCCAGTTTCCGAGCCTCACCGTCACCTCCTGACCGATGCGCTCGCTCCTCCACCGGTTCTTCAGCGACGACCTCCTCGCTCACTCCGTGCTCGGCGCGACGGTCGAGGACTGGTCGCTCCTCGTGCTCGCGCTCGTCGCCACGGCGATTCTCCTCGCTGGAGCGCGGCGGCTCATCGCGTGGCGCGTCGAGCGCATGGCCGGGCGGACGATGACGTGGGGCGAGCAGGTCGTCACGAACGTGCTCGAGCGGACGCGGAGCTACTTCCTCTTCGCCTTCGCCCTCTACCTCGCCGCCCGCCTCATCGGGTGGGACGAGCGCGGGCTCGACTTCACCGCGGGCCTGTTCACGCTCGCCTTCCTCCTCCAGAGCGGCCGGTGGATCACCGGGCTCATCACGCTATGGATCGAGCGCTACAAGAAGCAGCACATCGAGGTCGACGCCGCGAGTGTGACGAGCATGCAGGCCGTCGGCATCCTTGCGCGAATCGCCGTATGGGCTATCATCGGGCTCATGCTGCTCGACAACCTCGGCTTCGACGTGACGGCCCTCGTCGCCGGCCTCGGTATCGGCGGGATCGCGATTGGCCTCGCCATGCAGAACATCCTCGGCGACCTCTTCGCCTCGCTCTCGATCGTGCTCGACAAGCCGTTCGTGATCGGGGACATGCTCGCCGTCGGCGACGACCTCGGGACGGTGGAGTACATCGGGCTGAAGTCGACGCGGGTGCGGAGCCTCTCGGGCGAGCAGATCGTGTTCTCGAACGGGGACCTCCTTTCGAGCCGCGTGCGAAACTACCGGCGGATGACGGAGCGGCGCGTGGTCTTCGCTTTCGGTGTGACCTACGCCACGGAGCACGCCACGCTCGAGGCCATCCCCGGCGTCGTCCGTGCCATCATCGAGGCCGAGGGCGAGGTGCTCCCGCCGGTCCGGTTCGACCGCGCCCACTTCAAGAAGTTCGGCGACTCGTCGCTCGACTTCGAGGCCGTGTACTACGTGCTCGACCCCGACTACGGCCGCTACATGGACGTGCAGCAGGCCATCAACCTCGCCCTCGTCGAGGCCTTCGAAGCGCGCGGCATCGACTTCGCCTTCCCGACGCGGACGCTCCACGTCGAGCAGGCTCCGCCACTGACCGTCCGCAGCAGCACCGCGAACGGGAGCTCCACCCCCGAACCCTGATTCCGCCATGCTCCGACTCCGCTCCGACCAAGACGACTCCGGCCTCGCCGTGCTCCACGTTGAGCCCAGCGGGGAGTTCAGCGCGCAGGACTTTAGCACGTTCCTCGACGCGCTCCGTCGCTACGACGGGTGCGGCGGCGCCCGTGTCCTCCTCACCCCGGACGGACTCACGGGGGTCGAGACGGACGCGCTCTGGGCACGGTTGCGGGTCGCGGTGCCGCCCATCGTCTGCCGCGTAGCCGTTGTGGGGGACCGCCCATGGGAACGGCGCTACGCCCGCGTCGTGGCCTCGGCGCACGGCGTCCCCGCGCGTTACTTCCCGAGCGTCGAGCACGACGATGCGTCCCGCTGGCTGTGCTCCGAAGTGCCAGAGCCCCAGCCTGACCTCGCCCCATCGGGCGCGGTATCCGAGACGCCGCCCGCCTCCGCCGACCCGGCCGACGCCGCCCGCATCGACGCCGTCTACGACGCGCTCGACCTCCTCGTCAAGGACACGCTCGGGGTCGTGAGCCCGTTCGAGCACGCGTTCCTCGCGCGGCTCCAGTGGTTCTCCGGCACCCTGGCTTATCTGTGGTGGCAGGAGCACGAAGGGCTGGAGGACGTGCTGGGATCGGGCCGGGACCGGCTGCGGGCCGATCCGGCGCTGGCGCAGCGGATGGAGTTCCGCCACCGCGCGCTCGTCGCGCTCGTGGAGGCCGCGCTCGAACGGGAGATGGCGGCGGGCCGTCTGCGATTTGGCGATACGGCCGAGCTGGCGCCTCGCCTCCTGCACGCCGCCTTCGTGGTGTGCTCGCTCGCGGTGGAGGGGGCTGAGCGGGGAGACCTGTTCCGCGACAAGCTTCGCGCGCACGCCGCCGTCCTCGCCCACCTCCTCTTCGACCGCATCCGGGCCGTGAACGCTCGGCCGCTGGCCACACGTGAGGGCGCTCTGCCGGGCCTCGCAGCGAGCCTCCTACCGACTGCCTCACCCTCCGTGTAAACCCCGGGGTGGCCAGCGCACTGGCCCCTCACGCCCGCACCACCGCCCGTCTGTGCGGGCTGCCGTGCTACCCCTCCTGACCCCCTTAGCCTCGCCCTTCCATGATCCGATTCGCCTTCCTCGCCATCACGCTCCTCGCGGCCCCGGCCGCCCGTGCGCAGTTCGGCTCCGAGGCCAGCATCACCTACTTCGGCGTCGGCGGCAACGCGCTCGACACCGGCAACCTCTCCGACCGCATCGGCGCCCGAGGCTACGGGTCGCTCGAACCCGGCGGCGTCGGGTTCGCCACGGCCCGGTACCAGTTCCGCGGGCGGCTCGTCGGTGGGATCGAGGGTCATACGACGCAGCGCGACGAGGCGAGGAACGGCGCGTTCGAGGCCTCGCTCTCCGGCCGCTACGCCACGCTCAACGTCGGCTACCTCGCCTACTCGACGGAGCGGCTCAAGCTCTACCCCCTCGTCGGCGGCGGCTACGGCGACCTCACGCTCCGGCTCTATGAGGACGCCACGGATCCCGATTTCGACGGCACCCTCGACAATCCCCGCCGCGGCTCCTCGCTTTCGAGCCGGGGCTGGCTCCTCAACGCCGGCCTCGGCGGCGACTTCATCGTCCCGATCCGCAAGAGCGAGGACCACACGCGCGGCCTCGCCTTCGGCCTCCGCGCCGGCTACCTCCTCGACCTCTCCAGCGGCGACTGGGAGCAGTTTAGCGAATTCGGTGTGGACGGCGGCCCCGAGGCGAGCCTCGCCGGGCCGTACCTCCGCCTCCTCATCGGCTTCAGCTCTGTCGAGGCGGGCCGCTGACCGCGCCTCGACCTCCCGCCTCCGGCTCGCGTCCCCGACCCCAACCCGCCCGGCCTGTCATGATCGAACTCCTCGCCTCACCCGCCCCCCACGTCGTCGCCTTCCGCATCTCCGGTTCCGTCGACACCTCCGACGTAAAGACGGCCGCCGCCGCCCTCGATCGCGCCCTCAACCTCCACGAGCAGCTCTCGCTCTTCGCCGACCTCCGGCCCCTCGAGGGGATCTCGCTGGGACGGCTCCTCCGAGACCTCCGCTTCAGCTTTTCCCAACTCGGCCGTTTCGACCGGTACTACCGCGTGGCCGTCGTCACGGGGGAGGAGTGGATCGAGACGGTAGCGACGTGGGAGGGCAAGCTGATCCCGGGTGCCGAAGGCGAAGCGTTCGCGACGGAGCAGCACGACGAAGCGCTCGCGTGGATCGCCGAGCGGCCTGTCCCGGCCCGGCCTGGCATCGCAGCCGTCGACGCGGAGCCGTCCGAGTCGGCTGGGGGCACGCCGATTCTCGCCTACGCCCTCCGCGGCCCCGTCGCCGCCGAAGACGTCGAGCGGTTGGAGGCCGACTTCGCGGCGCACGAGCGGTTCCGGCTCCTCGTGCGCGCCGAGGACTTCGACGGTGTCCGCCCCGGCGCCTTCACGGCGGAGCTTCCCCACATGAAGCAGGAAGCCCTCCGCCGCATCGAGCGCTACGCCGTCGTCGGCGGGCCAGGCTGGCTGGTGGGGCTCGTCCGCGCCTTCGCCCCGCTGCTCCCGATGGAGGTCCGCCACCTCGAGGCCGATGAGGAAGCCGAGGCATGGGCATGGCTGCGCGAAGCGTCCGCGACGTCTGAATCGACCACCGAATCCTCCGCTGCCGCGCCCGGCATTGAGGAGATCCCCACGACGAGTCGGAGCACGCTCGCCTTCGCCGTCACCGGCCCCCTCACCGCCGCCGACTACGAGCGGACGTTCACGCCGCGCCTGAAAGAAGTCGCTCGTGGGCACGACGCGGTCGACGTCCTCCTCCGGTTCGATGACTTCGACGGGATGACGCTCGGGGCGTTGAAGGAAGACGCGAGCCTCGTCACGTTCGTGGACCAGCTCCGCCACATCGCCATTGTCGGCGGACCGGCCTGGATGGCGGCGGCGTCGAAAGCGCTCGCCCCGCTGCTCCCCCTCGACGCCCGCTTTTTCGCCGCCGACGACGAGGCCGAAGCGTGGGCCTGGCTGGACGCTGCGCCGGCACCCATCGAGGCCTCATTCGCCCCATGAACCCGCTCTCGCCCGTGCGCGCTCTCGCCTTCCTCGCCCTCATAGCCGGCCTCGTCGTCCCCCTCGAAGGGGCGGCGCAGGTCGCCCCCGCGGCTCCGTACGACACGACCGCTGCCGTCGGCCTCACGCTCGGCGACGCTGTCCGCCTCGCGCTCACCCAGAGCGTCGAGCTTGAACGGGCGGGCTACACCGTCGCCCTGCGGGCGCTCGACCTCCGCGCGGCGCGGGCGGCCGGCGACCCCGAGCTTTCCGTCTCCGGCGGCCCCGCCGTCCGCTACGCCCGCGGCTACGCGACCGACTTCTTTGGCAATCCCGACGATACGGATCCCGAGTTCGATCTGGTGACGGAGGGCGAGACGAGCGCTGGGGTCACCGCGAGCGCGCAGTTCAGCCTTCCGCTCTTCGACGGCGGCGCGCGGCGCGCCAACCGGCGGGCGGCCGAGCGCGTGCTCGACGCGGCCCGGCTCGACCTCGACCGAGCGGCGGAGGACGTGGCGAGCCAGGCGGCAACGCAGTACCTGCAAGTGCTCCAGTTCGCCGACATCGTACGCGTGGAGACCACGAATCTCGAAGCCGAGCGCGCGCTCCTCGACCGCGTACAGGCGGAGTACGACGTGGGCAACCGCAACATCAGCGACGTGCTCCAGCAGCGGGCCGCGATCGCGCTCGGCGAGCAGCGCCTCGCCACGGCGCGGCGCAACGAGGCCGTCGCCCGGCTCGGCCTGCGGCAGACGCTCCGGCTCCCGCCGGGCACCCCGCTCGACCTGGCTCCGGCCCCGGACGACCTCCTCACGCGCCCCCTCCTCGACCTCGACGTGGCCGAGCTCGTCGCCCTCGCGTTCGCCGAGCGGCCCGACCTCGACGCGCAGGCCCTCCTCGTCGAGGCAGCGGGGTTCGACATCCGCGCGGCCCGCGCCGGGCGCTACCCCAACCTCAGCCTCGGCGGCAGCGCCGGGACGAGCTTCAACACGCTCGACGACAACAGCGGCTTCGGCGGGCAGTTCTTCGACGTGAACCCGAACACGAGCGCCGGCCTCACGCTGTCCATCCCGATCCTCGATCAGGGGCGGACGCGGCGGGCCGTCGAGCGGGCGCAGGTGCTCGTCTCCGACGCCGACGCCGCGCTCGACCTCCAACAGCTCCGCGTCGCGGCCGACGTCGAGACGGCGGTGCTCGACGTGGAGGCCGCCGCCGCCCGGCTCGCCGCCGCGACGGAAGCCGTCGCCGCCGCCCGCGAGGCGCTCGCCGCCACGGAGGCCCGCTACCGCGTCGGCGCGGGCATCTTCCTCGACGTGCTCGACGCGCGCCGCGTGCTCGTGCAGGCCGAGACCGACGTGGCCGCCGCCCGCTACGACCTCCTCATCGGCCGCATCGCCGTGGCCTACCAGACCGGCCTCCTCGGCGAGGCCCTCGTCGCCCTCGACTAAATCCCCATGAAGCGTTTCTTCCGTCCCAAGTACCTCCTCCTCGCCGCGGTCGTCCTGATCGTCGTGCTCCTTTTCGCCCGCGGGTGCGGCGGCGACGGCGAGGCCGTCGAGCCCTACGAGACCGCGACCGTCCGCGTGGGCGACCTCGTCTCGACCGTCTCCGCGACGGGCACGCTCGACGCCGTCGGCACCGTGACGGTCGGCACACAAGTGTCGGGCGAGCTCGCGCGCGTGTTCGTCGACTTCAACGACCGCGTCGAGCAGGGCGACCTCCTCGCCGTGGTCGACACCGAGTTGCTCGACGCCTCCGTCCGCGACGCGCAGGCGGGCGTGGACCGGGCGCTCGCGGGGCAGCGGCAGGCCGAGGCCTCGGTTGCGCAGGCCGAGGCGCAGCGGGCCGAAGCCACCGCCGCGCTCGCGCGCAACGAGCCGCTCGTGGAGCAGGGCTACCTCTCGGCGCGCGAGTTCGCCCCGATCCAGACCGCTGCCGAGACGGCCGCCGCGTCGGTGCGCTCAGCGCAGGCGGGCGTGCGCTCGGCCGAGGCGAGCGTGGCCTCGGCGCGCGAGGCGCTCCGGCAGGCGCAGAAGAACCGGCAGAACGCCGAGATCCGCGCGCCGATCTCCGGCGTCGTGATCCAGCGGAACGTGGACGCCGGGCAGACCGTCGCCGCGAGCTTCTCGACGCCCGAGCTGTTCGTGATCGCCGAGGACCTGGGCGACATGGAGATCCTCGTTCAGGTGGACGAGAGCGACGTCGGGCTCGTCGAAGCGGGCCAGCCGGTCGAGTTCACCGTCGCGGCCTACCCTGACCGGACGTTCCGCGGCGTCACGCGCGAGGTCCGCCTCCGCCCGCAGACGGTCCAGAACGTCGTGCTCTACACCGTCGTCGTCGCCGCCGACAACGAGAGCGGCCTGCTCCTGCCGGGCATGACGGCGACGGTCGACTTCATCGTGGGTGGCGTCGAGGACGCCCTCCTCGCTCCTGCCGCGGCCATCCGGTTCGACCCACCCGAGGAGATCCGCGCCGCCGCCCGCGAGGCGCAGCGCGAAGCCGAGGCCGCCGTCCGCACAACGTCCGACACCGGCCCGGCCGACGCCCCGACGTTCGCCTCCGACCTCGCTGAAGTCTGGACGCCCACGGGCGACGGCGACGGCCCGCCTCTCCGCCCGATCCTCGTCCGCGTCCTCGCCACCGACGGCACGACGACGGCGATTGCCCCCCGCGAGGCGTCCGACAGCGACGTGGTCCGGGCCGGGCTGGAGGTCGTCACGCGTGTGAACGACACCGAATCCGGGTCGGGGGTCCGCGTCGAATAATGGCGACCTCCACAAACCAGACCGCCGCCGACCAGCCCGTCATCCGCACCGAGGGGCTGGAGAAGGTGTACCCCGGCGCGGAGCCCGTCCACGCCCTCCGCCCGCTCGACTTCACCGTGGAGCGCGGCGAGTTCGTCGCCGTGATGGGCGTCTCGGGCTCGGGCAAGAGCACGCTGATGAACCTCCTCGGCTGCCTCGACACGCCGACGAGCGGCTCGTACCGCCTCGACGGCGTCGAGGTCGGCGGGCTCTCGCGGAACCAGCGGGCCGACCTCCGCAGCCAGAAGCTCGGCTTCATCTTCCAGGGCTTCAACCTCCTCGCCCGGACGACGGCCGTCGACAACGTCCTCCTCCCGCTCCTCTACGACCGGACCGGGCGGATCAAGGACCCGAACGCGCGGGCCGTCGAGGCGCTCACGCGCGTCGGCCTCGAGCACCGGCTGGACCACGAGCCGAGCGAGCTCTCGGGCGGGCAGCAGCAGCGCGTCGCGATTGCCCGCGCCCTTGTCAACGAGCCCGCCGTCATCCTCGCCGACGAGCCTACGGGCAACCTCGACACGCGCACGACGATCGAGGTGATGGCGCTCTTCCAGGAGCTCAACGACGCCGGGATCACGATCCTCATCGTGACCCACGAGCCCGAGGTGTCGGAGTATTGCAAGCGCGTGATCGAACTGCGCGACGGCTACCTCATCCGCGACGAGCCGGTGGAAGGTCGCCGCGACGCCCGCCGCGACCTCGAGACCGACACGCCGCTCATCCCCCTGCCCGAATCCCCCGCCTAAATGAAGTGGCAAAAGCTCTTCCGCGCGGCGCTCGACAGCATCCTCAAGAACCGGATGCGGAGCCTGCTCACCATGCTCGGCATCATCATCGGCGTCGGGGCCGTGGCGATCCTCGTCAGCCTCGGGCAGAGCGCGCAGTCGGCGATCTCGGGCGAGATCGCCGGGCTCGGCGCGAACCTCCTCATCATCACGCCCGAGCAGAGCGATGCCGGCGGCGTGCGCGGGCAGACCGGCAACCAGAACGAGATCACGCTCGCCGACGTGGACGCGCTCCGCGCCCAGAGCACCGAGCTCGGGGCCGTCTCGCCGGCCACCTACGCGCCGGCCCAGATCGTCGGCGGCATCGGGAACTGGGCGTCGCAGGTGGCGGGCGTCACGCCGGAGTACCTCGCCGTGCGCAACTGGGAGGTCGCCGACGGGACGTTCTTCACGCAGGACGAGGTCGACAGCCGGGCGAAGGTGGCGGTCATCGGGCAGACCGTGGCCGACGAACTGTTCCCCGGCCAGCGCCCGATTGGCGCGCAGATCCGCGTCCGCAACGTGCCGTTCCGGGTCATCGGCCTGCTCGAAGCGCAGGGCGGCGGGCTCGGCGGCGACGACGAGGACAACGTCGTGCTCGCCCCGGTGACGACGGTGCAGAACCGGCTCCGCGGCTCCGACAACGTGGACGTCGTGTGGGCCAGCACGGCCGACCCCGACCGCTCGGACGCCGCCGAGCGCGAGGTTAAAGCCATCTTCCGCCAGCTCAACGGCATCCGCGACGAGGGGGAGCAGGTCGTCGAGGTGCAGTCGCAGGCGTCGATCCAGGAGACCTTCGACACCGTCCTCGGCGCGCTCACGGCCCTCCTCGGGGCGATTGCGGGCATCTCGCTCGTCGTCGGCGGCATCGGGATCATGAACATCATGCTCGTCTCCGTGACCGAGCGGACGCGCGAGATCGGCATCCGCCTCGCCGTCGGCGCGCGCGGCTCCGACGTGCTGACGCAGTTCCTGATCGAGGCCGTGCTGCTGTGCCTCTTCGGCGGGCTGCTCGGGACGGCGCTCGCCTTCGCGTTCGCGGCGATCGCCAGCGCGGTCGCTCCCTTCGAGGTCTCGGTCGGGCTGGAGGTGGTGGCGATTGCCGTGCTGTTCTCGGCCGCCATCGGTGTGTTCTTCGGGTTCTACCCCGCCCGCAAAGCCGCCCGCCTCGATCCCATCGACGCGCTCCGCTACGAGTAGGGAAAGGGGTCTACCTTCTCGTCTATGGCCGATCCCGCGCGCTCCCTCTTTCGTTTTCGTCTCGTCGTGCCGGTGTGCGTGGTCGTCGCTGTGCTCGCGACTATATTCGGCCCTGCGGCCGCCGCGCAGGACGTGCCGCGCGACCGCCCGACCGTCGGCCTCGTCCTCTCGGGCGGCTCGGCGAAGGGGCTGGCGCACGTCGGCGCGATCCGCGTGATCGAGGCGGCGGGCATCCCGGTCGATGTCGTGACGGGGACGAGCATGGGCTCCATCGTCGGCGGGCTCTACGCGACGGGCTACAGCGTCGACCAGCTCGACGCCATCGTCGGCGGGCGCGATTGGACGGCGCTATTCTCCGACGCCGTGGACAGGCGGCGGGCGGCCCCGGAGGCCCGACTCGGCGAGGGCGCGGCGCTCCTTTCGCTCCCCATCGAGGACGGCTCGCTGGGGCTGCCGTCCGGGCTCATCGCAGGGCAGGGCATCTTCGACCTCCTCGCCGGGCTGACGTGGCCGGTCCAAGACGTCCGCGACTTCACGCGGCTGCCGCGGCCGTTCGCTGCCGTCGTCGTGGACGTCGAGACGGGCGCGCCGGTCCGGCTCGACGGCGGCTACCTCCCCCTCGCCATACGCGCGAGCATGTCGCTCCCGAGCCTCTTTGCGCCGGTCGAGATCGACGGGCGGCGCTACCTCGACGGCGGCCTCGCGCGGAACCTCCCGGCCGAGGACGCGCTCGCGCTCGGGGCCGACGTGCTCGTGTGCGTCGACGTCTCGGAGACGGAGCAGATCGCGGGGCCGGACTCGTTCTTCGACATCCTCGTCAACGCGGCGTTCTACCAGAGCGACCGCGACCTCGCCGAGCAGCGGGCGCTGTGCGACGTGCTCATCGAGCCCGACGTGAGCGGCCTCTCGTCGTTCGCCTTCGACGCCGGCCCCGCCTGGATTGAGCGGGGCGCGGCGGCAGCCGAAGCGAAGCGGGATGCGCTGGATTCGCTCGCGGTGCGCCTCGGCAACCCGCCGCTTTCCCGGCCCGACGTCCCCGGCGAGCGGGCCTACCGCGCCGAGGCCGTCGCCGTCCGGGGCGTGGACGGGCAGGCCGAGCGGCTCGTCCGGCAGCGCCTCGCCCTCGGCCTCCCCCGCTCGTTGAGCGCGGCCGAGGTAGAGCAGGCCGTCGGGCGGGTCTACGCGACGGGGCAGTTCGACCTCATCACGTACCGGATCGTCGAGGCCGAGGCGGAGGGCGCGGCGCTCGTGGACGGCGCACCCGTGCCCACGCTCGTGCTCGACGTGGACACGTCGGCCGGGGACCGCGTCGGGTTCGGGTTCCGCTACGACACCGAGTACAACGCGGCCCTCCTGTTCTCTCTCACGCTCAGCGACCTCGTCCGCTTCGGGAGTACGACGCAGCTTGACGTCCGGCTCGGCGAGCAGACCCAACTCCAGGCCGGCTACTTCACGCGACTCGGCCTCGACGCGCCACTCTCCGTCGCCGGGCAGGCGGGCTACACGGGCGTCCCGATCCCCATCTTCGCCGGGCTCGACCGGGCCACGGCCACGGGCCGGCTCGACGTGCTCGCCGTGCGGGCATTCGCCGGCCCGGTCCTCTTCGACGCTGTCGTGACCGGGCTCGGCCCCGCCGCCGCCCACGTCCGCGCCGAGCCCGACGTGGCCCCCGACAGCGTCGAGACGGCGACGTGGACCTACGCCTCCGTCGCCGGCTTCGCCACGGCCGACACGCGCGACCGCACGGCGTTCCCGTCGCGGGGCTTCCGGCTCCTCGCCAGCGGCGAGGTCGCGCCGGGGCTCGGGGCCTCGTTCGAGCACGTCACGGCCGACGCCGAGCTATGGGTCCCGGTCCGCGAGGGGCTGACGCTCAGCGCCCGCGCCGTCGTCACGCGGACGTGGAGCGACGACGTGCCGCTCGACCAGTTCGCGTTCGTCGGCGGGGCCATCGTGCCCGCACTCTTGCCCGGCCGCTTCTTCCCGCTTTACGGGGCCGAGACGCTGGAATTCGCCGGACCGGCAAGCCAGATCGCCGCCGTGTCGGTGCAATGGGAGGCCCGGCCGGACGTGTTCGTCCGCGCCACCGCGAACGCCGGGCGAGCAGGCGAAGGCTGGACGCTCGACCCCGACAACTACCGCGGCGGCGTCGGCCTGACCGTGGGCGCGGCGACGCCCATCGGGCCGGCCGCGCTCACCCTCAGCGGCTCCGACATCGGCGAAGCGCCCACCCTGTCGTTTTCGTTCGGTCGCTCGTTCTGAAAGCGTTGGCTGAAGGCGTTGGTCGAGCCCGGCGTCCGCGTCTGCTCCGACGCGCCGCTTCGGCGTCGGCACGTGCGTATCCTGACACTCGAACCCGTTCTCACCCGCCACCATGCTGACGCTCCTCGACGCCCCCGACCACGTCCTCGCCTGCCGCCTCACCGGCGAGATCAGCGGGGAGGACGCCCGCGCCGTGCGCGACGAGATCGCGGCGAAGCTCAACCGCCACGAGCGGCTCGGCTTTTACGTCGAGGTCGAAGGGCTCGGCGGCTACACGCCCGAGGCGCTCCTCGACCACCTCGGCGAGCGCATCACGCGCCCCAAACACGTCCACCGCTTCGACCGCGCCGCGATCGTGACGCCGTGGGCGTACCTCACCAAGGCAGCGAAGCGGCAGCGCCCCCCGGCAAGCGGGCCGGTCGTCGTCGCCTTCGATCGGGCGGACCGGGACGAGGCGATGCGCTGGGTGGCCGGCGAGGAGCCCGACGCTCCGCCGCCGTCTTCGACGGCCACCTCCGAGGAGCGGGTTACGTTCTCGCGCCGCGAGCTCCTCGACGCCGCGCGCACCGTGTTCTCGAAGGAGGGCTACGCCGAGGCCTCCCTCGCTGACATCGCCCGCCGTGCCCGCCTCCGCTCTCAAACCCTCTACTCCTACTTCTCCGGCGGTAAGCGCGAGCTCCTCCTCCTCACGGCCGAAGACGTCTACGACGAGGTGATCCGCCTCGCCGAGCAGACCCTCGCCGACCCCCGGCTCCGTGACGAGGCCGTCGGGCCGCAGCCGTTCCGCGTCCGCTTCTTCGTTCTCGTCGTCGCCCTCGCCTTCTACACGTGGCACAACCGCGATGTGCTCCGCTTCCTCTCGCGCGAGGGCCACGCGCTCGGGCTCGACGCCGACCCCGAGATCGCCAGGACGTTCGAGCGCGAGCAGCACGATCTCGTCGGCGTCCTCATCCCTCACGTCGAGGCGGCGGTAGCGTCCGGTGAGCTCACCGCGGCCCCGGCCGCCGAGGTCGCCGCGTTCCTCCTCGACAAGGCGAGCGAGCGGCTCGGGCGGCTCTTCGCCGCGGGGCAGGGGATGGCGCGGGAGAACGTGCCCCGCGAGGCCGAGGCCCTCGCCGCCGCGCTCTACGAATCGGTACGCCGCTGATGCCCCGGCCCGCCTTCTTCCCAGACGTCCAGACTGCACGGCGCTGGAAGATCGCCCTCGGCATGGTGGCCGCGTGGGTCGCGGCGGCGGCCATCACCGGCGCGCTCGTCGCGCCCCCCGAGGAGCCCGCCCGACCCGTCGTCACGCTCGCTTTCGGCGTCGTGGTCGGCGCGCTCAGTGCGGCCTTCGAGCTCGTCATGCTCCCGCGCTACGTCCGGCGGCTGACGTCGGGCCGCGTGCTCCTCGTCCGCACCGGGTATTACGTCGTCGTCATCGCGCTCGTCGTCGTCGTGCTGGCGGGGCTCGTCGGGGCCGTCCAGCTTGGCGTCCGTCCGCGCGAGGTGTTCGCGAGTTCCGACTTCGTGGCGTTCCTCGGGAGCCGGCAGTTCCTCGCGATCGTCGCGCTCCTCACGCTGGCGAGCTTCCTCATCAACTTCGCCCGGCAGGTCCGGCTCATGCTCGGGCCGGGCACGCTCTGGAGCCTCCTCCTCGGGCGCTACGCCCGCCCCGTTGCCGAAGAGCGCGTGTTCCTCTTCCTCGACCTCACCGCGTCCACAGCCCTCGCCGAGCGCCTCGGCCCCGCCCGCTTCAACGACTTCAAGAACGACTTCTTCCACGACGTTTCGGAGCCCGTGCTCGCGACGCGGGGGCAGATCTACCAGTACGTCGGGGACGAGGTCGTCGTGACGTGGCGTGTGCGGAACGGCCGGGCGAGCGGAAACGCGCTGCGCACGTTCTTCCTCATCGAGGACGCTGTCGAGGTGCAGCGGGCGCGCTACGAGCGACGCTATGGCGAAGCGCCCGCGTTCAAGGCCGGTCTCCATGCTGGCCCCGTGGTAACGGCTGAGATCGGCGACCTCAAGAAGGACATCGTCCACAGCGGCGACGCCGTGAACGTCGCCGCACGGATCGAGGCGGAGTGCCGCCCGCGCGGCCGGCGACTGATCATCTCCGAGCGCGTCCTCGAACTCACCGAAGTCCCGCTGGACGCGGAGATCGAGGATCTCGGCCTGGTCGCGCTCCGGGGCCGCGACGGACCCGTTCGGATCTACGGTGTTCATCGTCTCGCCACTCGCGAACCTACGCGGCGGCTTTCGTGATTGGCCACATCTCTGTACCTACAGATTTCAGAGCGTATCACAAACGGCCGATAAAGAGGCTCTGGGAAATGAGGCGTACGCGCCGATCGAGGTGCTCGAGCTCGTGATCTGGGGCGTCGTAACCCAGGTCATCCACACGCGCGGGTAGGGTGCGGGCAAGACCTGCACCGCGTGGCGCCCCCCATGTGATATGGTATGTACGCCCTGCCGTTTTCAGCGCACACTCAGCGAAATGCCCAAAAATACGACCCTATGTATTTGTTTATTTAGTTTTACAAAAACAAACAATCAACCCTGCCAAGGTTGAGGTCGCGGGTTCGAGTCCCGTATTCCGCTCCAACGAAACGCCCCTTACGACGCCGTGAGGGGCGTTTTTGCGTTCGGGCTTTTCTGATGCAACGCTCGGAATCGCCCGTCTGCGCTCGCCTTGTCCGCCCTCGCTTGCTTCGGGCTCGCCCCCGTTGGATCGTCGGACGGGTGCATGATCGAGGTCTTTTCCGGCTTCGCCCGCGCCTTTATCGAACGGGAAGGCACCGCGCTGCCGCCTGCCAGTTCGACCGTAGCGCCTCGAACGGCTCGGGGACTCGACGCCCCTTCACGCTCGGCCGCTTGTCCCGAGGGCGCTACGCCGCCTCGCCGATTCCAGCGGCGACTTTGACGAACAGCCGCACGAAGGTCTCCTGCTCGGCGTCCGTCAGCGACGCGAGCATTTCGGCAGCGGCCCGGTGGTAAATCGTATCCAACTCGGTGACCACCTGCTCGCCCGCTTCGGCGAGCTCGACGAGCCAGACGCGGCGATCCGTGTCGCTGCGGCGACGGCGGGCGAGGCCCTGCGCTTCAAGGCGGTCCACGATCGGCGTCGTCGAGGCCGGGGCGAGGTCGAGGTGTTCGGCCATCTCCCCCATCCGGCTAGGCCCGTGTGCGCCGAGGACGCTGAGCGCCATGAGGTCCTGGAGGTTCAGCGCTTCGTGTCGGGCAGCCAGTTCCCCGGCCACCTGCACGTTATAGCCGTCAAGCCGCCGGATGGCGTCGGTAAAGGCGGCGAGGCGTTCGGTCGGAGTCACGGGGTAGAGCGCGTCGAGAGGAGAGCGGGAGTCGGGTGTACCAGTCGGCCTTCTCTATGTTTCCGTATTCTAATGTTTCGATAAACGAAACTTTAATTTACCGGACAGGTAGGTTCCATAACCCACTGCTTTCTGGCCTCTGAGCTTCTTCTACAAGATTGCCCTCGCCACGGTGCCGACCGACCGTTAACCCGATACGCACCCCCGTGACCCTCTCCGTCCTCGACGTCCTCCCCGTCCTCTCCGGCTCCACCGCCGTCGACGCTCTCGGCCGCGCCGCCGACCTCGCCCGCCTCGCCGACCGGCGCGGCTACGCGCGGCTGTGGTTCGCCGAGCACCACGGGATGGGCGGCATCGCCTCGTCGTCGCCTGAGTTGCTCATCGCCCACGTCGCGCCACTGACCGAGCGGATTCGCGTCGGCGCGGGCGGGGTGATGCTCCCGAACCACACGCCGCTCCAAGTCGTCGAGCGCTACCGGACGCTCGAGGCGCTGCACCCCGGCCGGATCGACCTCGGCATCGGGCGCGCCGCCGGGACCGACCCGCTGACGGCGCAGGCCCTCCGCTCCGTCTCCGGCCATCAGGTCGGAAGCCTCATGGCCGAGCTGCTCGCCTTCGAATCGGGCGACTTCGGGGACCACCCGTTCGGGCGAATCGGCGTGACGCCGGGCGGCGTGGACCTCCCGCCGATCTGGATGCTCGGATCGAGCGGCGGCAGCGCCCGCCTCGCCGGGCAGATCGGCGCGGGCTACGCCTTCGCTGGCCACTTCAGTCCAACGCCCGCTGCCCCGGCCGTCGCCGCGTACCGCGAAGCCTTCGAGCCTTCGGACGACTTCCCCGAGCCCCGCGTGATCCTCGCGCTCTCCGTCGTCTGCGCCGAAACGGACGCCGAGGCGCGCGAACTGGCGTCCTCCGTCGAGGTCCTGTTCCAGCGGATGCGGACGGGCGAGACCGGGCCGGTGCCGAGCCCCGCCGAGGCCTGCGCCGCCGGGTGGTCGCCCGCCACACCGCCCGCCGGGCCGATGGCGCAGCTCCTCCTCGTCGGCACGCCGGACGCGGTGCGCGACCGCATCGAAACCGCCGCGCACGAGGCCGGGGCCGACGAGGTGATGGTGATGACGATCGTCCACGACCCCGCCGCGCGGCTCCGCTCCTACGACCTCCTCGCCGACGTCTTCGACCTGGAGCCCGTCCCGTCCCGCGCCACCGCGCAGCGCCCACCCCTCGTCCCGGAGCCATGACGACGCCCTCCCCTAGCGCGGCCGGCGCCGCCCCCGCGAATGCCGAGGCCGTCTTCCGCGTCCGCGACGTGTCGAAGGTCTACCGGATGGGCGAGGTCGAGGTCCACGCCCTCCGCTC
Organism: Rhodothermales bacterium; assembly: GCA_039944855.1. NCBI lineage: Bacteria > Pseudomonadati > Rhodothermota > Rhodothermia > Rhodothermales > Rhodothermales bacterium. The sequence goes on from JBDUXZ010000029.1 coordinate 96,800, forward strand.
GGTCGATATCGAGCTGCGGGCGGGCGAGTTGCTCGTCCTCCTCGGCGCGTCGGGGAGCGGGAAGAGCACGCTCCTCAACATCCTCGGCGGGCTCGACACGCCGACGAGCGGCGAGGTCTTCTACCGCGACCAGGAACTCAGCGCGGCCGACGAGCGGGCGCTGACCCGCTACCGCCGCGACCACGTCGGCTTCGTCTTCCAGTTCTACAACCTCATCCCGAGCCTGACCGCGCGCGAGAACGTCGCGCTCGTCACCGACATCGCCCGCGATCCGATGCCGGCCGACGAAGCCCTCGCCCTCGTGGACCTCACGGACCGCGCCGACCACTTCCCGGCACAGCTCTCCGGCGGCGAGCAGCAGCGCGTCGCGATCGCCCGCGCCGTGGCGAAGCAGCCCGACGTGCTCCTCTGCGATGAGCCGACGGGCGCGCTCGACCTCGAAACGGGCAAGCTCGTCCTCGGCGTGATCGAGCGGGTCAACCGCGAAGTCGGCACGACGACGGCCATCATCACGCACAACGCCGCGATTGCCGCGCTCGGCGACCGCGTCGTGCAGATGAGCAGCGGCGAGATCGTGGAGCGGACGGAGAACGCCCACCGCGCCTCGCTCGACGCGATCCACTGGTGAGATCATGACCGCCATCGACCGAAAGCTCCTCCGCGAGGTGTGGAAGCTGCGCGGGCAGCTCCTCTCGATCGGGGCCGTCGTCGCCGTCGGGATCATGACGGTGCTGACGATGCGCGGCACCTACGAGTCGCTCGTCGTCTCGCAGGAACTCTACTACCGCGACGCCCGCTTCCCCGACGTGTGGGCAAGCCTCGAGCGCGCGCCGCAGTCGCTCTCGCGGCGGATCGAGGAGATCCCCGGCGTCGCCGCCGTCGATACCCGCGTCACCTTCGCCGCTACGCTCGACGTGCCAAGCGTCGACTCGCCCGCGCTCGGCCGGTTCGTCTCCGTCCCCGAGGACCGGCGGCCGGAACTCGCCGACCTCCACCTCACGTCCGGGCGCTACCTCGCGCCGGGCCGCCGCGACGAGGTCGTCGTCAGCGCGAACTTCGCGATTGCCAACGCCTTCGTCCCCGGCGACACGCTCCGCGCCGTCCTCAACGGGCGCTACCGCGACCTCCAGATCGTCGGCACGGCGATCTCGCCGGAGTACACCTACGCCGTCCCGCCGGGCGCGCTCTACCCCGACGACCAGCGGTTCGGGATCGTGTGGATGAGCCGCGACGCGCTCGGACCCGCCTACGACCTGGAGGGAGCGTTCAACGAGGTCGTCCTCACGCTCGCCCCCCGCGCGAACGAGAACCACGTCCTCGCCGACCTCGACCGGCTGCTGGAGCCCTACGGCGGGCTCGGGGCGTACACGCGCGAGGACCAGCCCTCGCACCAGATCCTCGACTCGGAGCTCGAACAGAACCGGACGATGGGGACGGCGATCCCGGCCGTCTTCCTCCTCGTCGCGGCGTTCCTGCTCAACATCGTGCTCGGGCGGATGATCGCCACGCAGCGGACCGAGATCGCCGTGCTCAAAGCGTTCGGGTACACGAACGCTGAGGTCGGCGGGCACTACCTCCGCTTCGCGCTCGTGGCCGTGCTCGCGGGCGCGGCCGCCGGCGTCGGGCTCGGGATCTGGGCGGGCGGGGCGATGGTCCGGCTCTACGGCGACTTCTTCGACTTCCCGACGCTCCGCTACGACATCCAGTGGGGCCTCGTCGCGGTCGCATTCGGGGTGAGCGCGCTCGCGGCGGCGCTCGGCGCGCTCGGAGCCGTGCGCAAGGCCGTCTCGCTCCCACCCGCCGAGGCGATGCGGCCGGAGCCGCCGGCGAGCTTCCGGGCGGGCTTCTTCGAGCGGATCGGGCTCGGCCGCGTGCTGCCCGCCGCCGGGCGGATGATCCTCCGCAACGTCGAGCGGACGCCGGTGCGGAGCCTGATCTCGGCCGTCGGCGTGGCGTTCTCCGTCGCGATCCTCGTCATCGGGCTGTTCATGTTCGACGGCGTGGATTACATGATGGACCTGCAGTTCCGCGTGGCGCAGCGCGAGGACCTCGCGATCACGTTCAACCGGCCGCGCTCGCAGGCCGTCCGCTACGACCTCGCCCACCTCGCCGGGGTGACGCGCGTCGAGCCGTTCCGCGCGGTGCCGGTCCGCCTGCGTGCGGGCCACCGCGAGCGCGAAACGGGGATCATCGGAGTCGAACAGGGCTCGCGGCTCCGGCGGATCGTGACGGCGGGCGGCGGGACGCAGCCGATCCCGTCGGAGGGCCTCGTCCTCAGCGCGTTCCTCGCCGAGCGGCTCGGCATCGAGACGGGCGGCGCGGTGACGGTGGAGGTGCTCGAAGGCGAGCGGCGGACGGCGCGCGTGCCCGTCGCCGGCGTCGTCGAGGACTTCCTTGGCGTATCGGCGTACATGAGCCTCGACGCGCTGCACCGGCTCGTGCGCGGCGGGCGGGCGATCTCGGGTGCCTATCTCGCCGTCGAGGAGGGCGAGCGGGCGGCGCTGAACGCCCGGCTCAAAGAGTTGCCCGTCGTGGCGAGCGTGGCCTCGCCCGCGCAACTGCTGGCGTCGTTCGAGGAGCAACTCGCCGAGGGGCTGTTCATCGGCGTGTTTTTCATCCTCATGTTCTCCGGGGTGATCTCCGTCGCCGTGATCTACAACGGCGCGCGCGTGGCGCTCTCGGAGCGTGGGCGGGAGCTCGCGAGCCTCCGCGTGCTCGGCTTCTCGCGGCGCGAGGTGGCGGTCCTCCTCTTCGGCGAGCAGGCGCTGACTACGCTCCTCGGCATCCCGCTCGGCTGGGGGCTGGGGTACCTCCTCGCCGCCGCCGTCTCGGCCGGGTTGCAGACCGAGAACTACCGCATCCCCCTCATCATCGAGCCGGCCACGTTCGCGTGGGCCGCCGCCATCACCGTCGCCGCCGCCGTGCTCAGCGGCCTCATCGTCCGGCGCAGGCTCGACCGGATGGACCTGATCGAAGTCCTTAAGACCCGCGAGTAGCTCGTGGTCACTGATCCGTGGTTTTCGGGTGACGAAGGCCGAGGGAAGCAAGACTAACAACCATCCCTATGAAGAAGCGAACCCGTTGGATTCTGATCGGCGTCGCCGCCGCAGTGGTGCTCCTCGTCCTCAGCCTCACGGCATCGGACGGCGGCATCGAGGTCGAAGCGGTGCGCGTCGAGCGCGGCCCGCTGAGCGTGGCCGTCGTCGAGGAGGGGCGAACGCGCGTGCGGGATCGCTATGTCGTCGCGGCCCCGGTCACCGGCCGACTCGCCCGCATCGCCGTGGACGAGGGCGACCCCGTGGCTGAGGGCGATCTCATCGCCCGGCTCTACCCGACGCCCACCGACTCGCGTACGCTCGGCGTAGCACGGGCGCAGGCCGCGGCGGCCGAGGCCCGGCGCCGCGAAGCCATCGCCCGATTGGACGAGGCCCAGGCCCGGGCCGAGCAACTCGAACGCGAGGCGGCGCGGACCGCCGCGCTCGTTGCCGACAGCATCCTGAGCAACCAGGAGGGCGAGCAGGCCGCGCTCGCCGTGGCGACGGCCCGCCAGCAGGTGCGCGCAGCGGAGGCCACGCGGCGTGCCGCCGAGGCCGACCTCGCCGCCGCCCGCGCCGCCCTCACCGGCGCGAGCCCGCAGGACGAAGGGTTGGCCGTGCCTGTCTACGCCCCGAGCGCCGGGCGCGTGCTCCGCGTGCTCGAAGAGAACGAGCGCGTCGTGCCCGCCGGCACGCCACTCGTCGAGATCGGCGACGTCGGGGGCGGCTACGTCGAGGAAGGCAGCGGTGGGTCCAGTACAGCGACGGGCGGGCTCGAAGTCGTCGTCGACGTGCTCTCGGAGGACGCCGTGCGGATCGCGCCCGGCGCCCCCATCCGCATCGAGGAATGGGGCGGCGACGGCACGCTCGAAGGCCGCGTCCGCCTCGTCGAGCCCGACGCCTTCACCGAGGTCTCGGCGCTCGGCGTGGAAGAGCAGCGCGTGAACGTCATCGCCGACCTCTTCGACCCGCCGCCGTCGCTCGGCGCGGGCTATCGCGTCGAGGCCCACATCGTCACGTGGCAGGGCGAGGGCGTGCTGACGGTCCCGACGAGCGCGCTCTTCCAGCGCGAGGGCACGTGGGCCGTCTTCGCCGTCGAGGACGGGGAAGCCGCGCTGCGGACGGTCCGCGTCGGCCACCGCTCGGCCGAGGCCGCCGAGATCGTGGAGGGGCTGGCCGAGGGCGACGCCGTCATCCTCTTCCCTTCCGACCAGATCGAGGACGGCGTCCGCGTCCGCTCGGACTGACGCGATGCGTTGGGTGGGCGGCGTGGATCCCGCCCCCCTCCGCCACGGCGACCGGTTCGAGTACACGCTGCCCCCGCAAAGCCCGTCAGGTTAAGGTGTTCGACGACCTCGGGCAGCGCGGGTCGCGCTATCGGCTGACCGCACCGGCCGCTCAGGAGAAGTAGAGCCAGACGGCGAGGACGCAGAGCACGAGCGCGACGGTCAGCCACAGGTCGATCCGCCGCCACCCCAGATCCGGCGTCGGTTCCTCGATCGCGATACCCGAGGGCAGGTCGGCGCGGGTGACCGGCTCCGTCGCCGTGGCGAACGTGAGCCCGGCGATCTGCGCGCCCAGCGGCGGCGGCGTCATCAGGCTCACGACGGCGAGCACGACCGAGCACACGGCGAACAGCAGGATCGCGTAGTGGAGGAAGTTCACGCCGACGATCCACCCCGCCAGCCCGCCGAGTTCGCCGCCCGACCCCGCTACGATCTCTAGCACGAGCCGGAGCATCCCCAGCGCGAGCCCCGTCAGCAGCGACGCGAGGGCGCCCGCCGCGTTGAGCCGTCCCCAGAACAGCCCGAGGAGGAAGACGGCCGCGATCGGCGGCGAGATGTACGCCTGGATCGACTGGATGTAGACGTAGAGCCCACCCTCGGCCGCCTCCACGAACGGGATCCACGCCATCCCAAGGATCACGAGCGCCACCGTCGATAGCCGACCGACCCAGACGAGCCGCCGCTCCGTCGCTGCCGGGTGGAGCTTCTTGTACACGTCCCACGTGATGAGCGTCGAGCAGCTGTTGAACACCGACGAGAGGCTCGACATCAGCGCCGCGAGCAGGCCCGCCACGACGAGGCCGCGCAGCCCGATCGGGAGGAGCGTGCCGACGAGCGTCGGGAGCGCCGCGTTGTAGTCGGTCGTGCCGTCGAGCCCGAGCGGGAGCGCGAGCGCGCCGCGCTCCAGCAGCACGAAGGCGATCATGCCCGGCACGACGAAGATGAAGAGCGGCAGCAGCTTGAGGAAGCCGGCGAGGATCGTCCCGCGCCGGGCGTCGTCCACGCTCCGGGCCGAGAGCGTCCGCTGCACGATGAACTGGTCCGTGCACCAGTACCACACCCCGAGGATCGGCGCGCCGAAGAGGATGCCGGTCCACGGGAAGTCCGGGTCCGCCGCCGGCTTCCACATGTCGAGGAACCCCTCCGGCACCGACGCGGTGAGCCCGCTCCACCCGCCGACGGCATCGAGCCCGAGGAGCGTGACCGCGAGCGAGCCGCCGATGAGGACGAACGTCTGCAGGAGGTCGGTGTAGAGCACGGCGCGGAGCCCGCCGAAGACGGTGTACGCCCCCGTGGCGATGACGACGATGAGCGCGCCCGTCCAGAACGGCACACCGACGGCGCGGAAGACGACGGCGCCGGCGAAGATCGTCACGGAGATCTTGGTGAGGACGTAGGCGATGATGGAGACGGTCGCGAGATACCACCGGCTCGCCGGGGAGTAGCGGCGCTCGAGGAACTCGGGCATCGTGAACACCCCGCTCTTGATGTAGAACGGGACGAAGACCCAGCCGAGCACGAGGAGGATGAGCGAGGCCAGGACCTCGAACTGCCCCGGCGCGACGCCCGACGCCGCCCCGCTCCCGGCGAGCCCGACGAGGTGCTCGCTCCCGATATTGCTCGCGAAGAGCGAGGCGCCGATGACGAACCAGCCGACGTTGCGCCCGGCGAGGAAGTAATCGGCGGCGTCTTCGTCGCCGCGGCGGCGCTCGCGGAGGGTGGCGACGATCGCGACGCCGAAGACGATCAGGAAGTAGAGGGCGATGACGGCCCAGTCCAACGAGGCGAGAGCAGGCATGAGGGAGTGGGTGAGGGACTACGGCGTTGCTGCCGGGCTGAGGAGGAGGTCCATGAGGCCGCTGTCGCGGACCCGCCCGAAGAGCATACGGTGAGCGGTGTTGGCGTGGGGCTCGCCGTCGCCGGAATCTTAGCGCGGGGCGGAACTCGGCAGGCCGGGCGAGGCCGGCTCAGGCCTGCTCGGTCGCTTGCACGTTCGCGGGCGGGGCTCGATCTTCTCGGCTCCTCCTCTCGGTTCTGCCGATACGCCCATGCGCCGACTCCTGCCCTGCGTCCTCCTCATCGCCCTCTCCGCCTGCGCCTCCCCAGACGACGCGCCCGAGGACGCACCCGAGGACTCCGCACCGCCCTCCGAAGCGTCGGCGCCTTCGCCCGCAGAGCCGATGTCCACGACGGACCTGACGGTGGCCGCCTCGGTGGCGGCGCTGCCCGAGGAGTTCCGCGCCTCGGCCTCCGTCCACGAGCGAACGGACGGCGCAGGGCTCGTCGAGCTCCGCAGCGGCGAGGGGCCCTACATCTGCCTCGCCGACGACCCGGCAGACGACCGTTTCCACGTCGCGTGCTACCACGAGTCGCTGGAGCCGTTCATGGCGCGGGGCCGCGCGCTCCGGGCCGAGGGGCGGACGTCGGACGTGGACAGCGTCCGGTTCGCCGAGGTCGAGGCGGGGACGCTCCCGATGCCGTCCCACCCCGCCGCGCTCTACAGCCTCTCCGGCGACTCGGTGAGCGTCGACGAATCGACGGGGGCCGTCACTGGTGCGCGTCCGCTCTACGTCGTCTACATCGCGTACGCGACAGCGGAGACCACGGGGCTCCCCACGACGCCGACGGCCGACGGCCCGTGGCTGATGTTCCCCGGCACGCCGAAGGCCCACATCATGTTCACCTCGCAGATGTAGGCCTTGCGCTTTAGAGGCCCTACAAAACCTCTTGTCGTCATTGCGAGCGACTGAAAGGAGCGCGGCAACGCTGTAAGGCTCGGCGTAGCCCATCCCCCGATTCCAGCAAACCGAGGGAGATTAGCTCCGCTGAGCCCTTCGGGGTTGCCGCGTCGCTTCGCTCCTCGCAATGACAGCGTTGTTGGGTTTTGTTAGCCGTTCTTAGAGCCCCACCCTCAGCCCGCCGAAGACCGCGAGCGCGCTCCCGTCCCCGACCGTGAGCCGCCCCTGTGCGAAGGGCTGAACCGGGCCGATGCCGCCGAACACGACGCCGCCGAGCAGGTTCGCGCCGACGTTCGTTTCCTCGATGTCCAAGTTTCCCTCCACGTCGTCGTTGTCCGACGTGTCGAGCTTGATGAAGCGGATCCCCACCCCGATTCCGGCATAGGGCTGGATCCCGGGTGCTCTCAGCCGAGCAATCACATCGACATTGACCTGGGCGATGTTCTGGCCGAAGGTGCGGCCCCCTATGTCGAGATCTTTGGGTAAGAGGTACTCGCCGGACGGGCGCAGCGAGAGCGCAACCGGAGCCGGAAGGGGCAGGGCGACCTCAGCCCCGAGCCCGATCAGCACGGCTTCCCCATCGAAGTCGTATCCGGCGTACGGCAGCACGGCGAACTGAGCGTGGGCGGCCGGCGAAGCCATGAGGAGAAGGAGGGCGAGGCAACCGAAGAAGCGAACGGGCATGACGAGGCACGGGTTGATGAGTGGAGGACGCTGGATGCGGAACCCGCGCGGGCTTGCGCCCGGCGGCAAACCCATGAGACGGGCTCACCCCTAGACGCAGGAAACCGACGGCCTTCCGATCACACGGCCGTGAGAAACACCCCGACCGGAGCCTGCTCGTCCATCGCCGCCACCTCCTCTCCCTGAAACGCCGAGGGCTACCTAACCTCAAGACGCATGGCTGCGCGGCGATGGCCGGCACAGGCGTTTGACCCTTGGACACACACAGCGGACATCAGCGCGGCTCCACCTCGCGCTCGTTCCCTGCCTCGGAGAGCCGTCTGCGCAACGGGTGCGTGGCCGCCTTACCGGAGGCACTTCCCTCTCCGTCTCTTGCCGCGACCGGCGGCGGGGTCTACTTTACCTAACTTGCCACATCCTCCGAGACTGCCTCTGGGCGGAACGGTCGCTACCGTGGGTCCCGTACCCGACGCTAACCGAATGGAACCGCCACACCGCAACGACGCTCCTCCCGAAGACGACGCCCTCTCCGCTACGGACGACGCGGTCGGCGATCTCGATCCCGAAGCGGGTTCGGAAGCCGTGGAGACGTCGTCCCCCGCGAACGAGCCGACGGTCGTCGGGATTGGGGCGTCGGCCGGGGGGCTCGCGGCGCTCAAGACGTTCCTCCACCACATCCCCGAGGGGAGTGGGCTCGCGTTCGTCGTCGTCGTCCACCTCTCGCCCGAGCACGAGAGCCACCTCGCGGACCTCCTCCAGCCGCACTCGTCGATGCCGATCCAGCAGGTGAACGACACCGTCGCGCTCCGGCCGGACCACGTCTACGTCATCCCGCCGAACCGGAACCTCAACACGATCGACACCCACCTCCGGCTCTCGCCGCTCGAGGAGCGCCGGCGCGAGCGGGCGCCCATCGACCACTTCTTCCGCACGCTCGCCGCCACGCACGACGGCCACGCCGTCGCCGTCGTCCTCACGGGGACCGGCTCCGACGGCACGCTCGGCATCAAAGAGATCAAAGAGAAAGGCGGGCTCACCGTCGTTCAGGACCCGAACGAGGCCGAGTACGACGGGATGCCCCAGAGCGCAATCGCGACGGGGCTCGTGGACCTCGTGCTCCCGCTCGCCGAGATCCCCGACGCCATCCTCCGCTTCGCGCGCACGGAGCCCCGCCTCCCCGTGCCCGACGACGACGGCGACATCGAGGGCGAGCAGCGCCAGCTCCTCCACAAGGTCTTCGCCCACGTCCGCGCCCGCACCGCCCGCGACTTCAGCCGCTACAAGCGCTCGACGATCATGCGGCGGATCCAACGACGGATGCAGCTCCGCCACGTCGAGGAGCTCGGCGACTACGTGGCGCTGCTCCGCCGGGAGCCGGACGAGGCCCACGCCCTCGCCGACGACTTCCTCATCACCGTCACGAACTTCTTCCGCGACCCCGCCGTGTTCGAGCAGATCGAGCGCGAGGTGATCCCCGCGCTCTTCGAGGGGAAGGAGCCCGGCGACAGCGTCCGCGTGTGGAGCGTCGGCTGCGCGACGGGCGAGGAGGCGTACTCCCTCGCCATCCTCCTCCTCGAGGAAGCCGCCCGCCGCGGCGCGCCGCCCCACCTCCAAGTCTTCGCCTCAGACCTCCACGAGCGCTCGCTCCAGCGCGCCCGCGAGGGGTTCTACCCCGGCGACATCGCCACCGACGTGAGCCCCGAGCGGCTCCGCCGGTTCTTCGTGAAGGAGGACGGCGGCTACCGGATTCGGAACGAGGTCCGCGAGCTCGTCGTCTTCGCCCCGCACAACCTCATGGGCGATCCGCCGTTCTCGCGGCTCGACTTCGTGGCGTGCCGGAACGTCCTGATCTACCTCCAGCGCGAGGTGCAGCGCGACGTGATCGAGATCTTCCACTACGCCCTGCTCCCCGGCGGCTTCCTCTCGCTCGGCTCGTCGGAGACCGTCGAGGGCTCGGACCTCTTCCGTGTCGAGGACAAGAAGTCCTGCCTCTACCGGAAGCGGAACGTGCCGACGCGCGAGCTCCACCTCCCCGTCTTCCCAATCGCCCACCGCCGCCTGCTCCGCGACGTCGCGCAGGCCGACGACGCCGGCCCGCCCCCGGCCTACGGCGCGTTCCACCAGCGGATGGTCGAGCAGTTCGCCCCGCCGAGCATCCTCGTGAGCCCGGACTTCAAGGTGGTCCACTCGTCGGAGCACGCCGGGCGCTACCTCGTCCACCCCGGCGGCGAGCCCACGACCGTCGTGTTCCGCCTCGTGCGCGAGGAGCTCCGCGTCGAGCTCCGCACGGCGCTCTACGCGGCGAAGGAGCGGGGCGAGGCCACGCGCTCGAAGCCCGTCGCCCTCCGCCTCGACGGGGCGCCCCGCCACGTCACCCTCGACGTCCGCCCCGCGCTCGACCCGAGCCAGGACGGGTTCAGCCTCGTCATCTTCGACGAGCGGCCGTGGCACGCCGGCTCCGTCGAAGGCAGCCCCGCCGACGGCGGCAACGGCGATGCCGCCGCCCAGGCGGTGGAGCACGGGCCGGTGGACGAGCTCGAGGCCGAGCTCGACATCGCGCGGCAGCGGTTGCAGGCGATCATCGAGGAGTACGAGACGAGCCAGGAGGAGATGAAGGCCTCGAACGAGGAGCTGCAGTCGGCCAACGAGGAGCTGCGCTCGACGCTCGAAGAGCTAGAGACGAGCAAGGAGGAGCTCCAGAGCATGAACGAGGAGCTGCAAACGGTCAACCAGGAGAACCGCCACAAGGTCGAGGAACTGGCCCAGCTCTCGGGCGACCTCCAGAACCTCATGGCCGCCACCGAGATCGCCACGGTCTTCCTCGACCGCGAGCTCCGCATCCTCCGCTTCACCCCGCAGGCCAGCGCGCTCTTCAGCATCCGCCCCGCCGACCGGGGCCGCCCCCTCTCCGACCTCTCCCACCGCCTCGTCGGCTACGACCGGCTTACCGACGACGCCCAGCGCGTGCTCGACCACCTCATTCCCATCGAGCACGAGGTGGCGGACGAGCACGGCCGGTGGTACCTCGCCCGGCTCCACGCCTACCGCAGCACGACGGACCGCATCGAAGGCGTCGTCATCACGTTCGTCGATATCACGCGGCGGCGGGAGTCCGAGGCCGCACTGCGCGAGAGCGAGGAGCAGTTCCGCGCCCTCGTCACCGCCTCGGCGCAGGCCGTTTGGACGACGGACGCCGAGGGCCTCGCCGTGAACGACTCGCCCTCATGGCAGGCCTTCACGGGGCAGTCGCCCGAGGCATGGCTCAGCCAAGAATGGCTCGACGTCGTCCACCCCGACGACCGCGCGCACGCCGCCGCGTCTTGGAAAGGCGCCGTCGAGGCGGTCGAACCGTACTACACCGAGTTCCGCCTCTACCACGCCTCAAGCGAGACCTACCGTTGGACCGCCGTGCGCGCCATCGCGCTCCGCGCCCCCGGCGGGACCGTGCGCGGCTGGATCGGGATGAACCTCGACATCGACGAGCAGAAGCGGGCCGAGAGCGGGCTCCGCAGCCTCACCGAGACCCTCGAAGAGCGCGTCCGCGAACGGACCGAACAGGTGAACGTCCTCGCCTCTCGCCTCACGATGGCCGAGCAGGAGGAGCGCCGCCGCATCGCCCACGTCCTCCACGACGACCTCCAGCAGATCCTCGTCGGCGCGAAGATGATGGCTTCGGTGCCCGACGATGCCCCGTTGAACCCGGCCGCGTTGGCACAGCTCCAACGCACGCTCGATCAGGCTATCGATATCACGCGGACGCTCTCGCACGAGCTCAGCCCGCCGCTCTTGCAGGGCGAGGACCTCGGCGACCTCCTCGGATGGCTCGCCACCCAGAAGCACAGGCGGTACGGGATGGAAGTGGACCTCGCCGTCGCGCACGACGTCCGCGTCCCGGACCCCGCACGCCGCGTCCTCCTGTACCAGCTCCTCCGCGAGATCCTGTTCAACGTAGTCAAACACGCCGGCACGAAACGGGCGCGGATCGAGGCCGAGAAGCGGGACGGCCACGTCCGCATCGTCGTCGAAGACGGAGGCGAGGGGTTCGATGTGGCACTGCTGAGCCACGCCGATCCCCACGGGTTCGGGCTCCGCAGCGTGCGGGAGCGACTCGAGCTCATCGGTGGCCGGCTCGATGTGGACTCCACGCCCGGCACCGGCACCCGCGTGACGATTACCCTCCCGGCCAGTATGGAAAGGGGTACAACAGCGTGAGGCCGACCCGCGGGGGAGGGTCGGCCTCGAACGCTATCGCTGACAGGAGAGACGCGTAGAGAGGAAGGGAGAGCGTCGTAGAGGGGAACCGGCGGTGCCGGTCAGACTCCTGCGTTTTGGAAGTGACACCCGTAACGTAGGGCTCCCGCCCTACTCCCCTCAAGCGGTGATACTACGTGTCACGCCTTCAGGGATTCCCCGATGACGGACCGGGGCGAACCCGAGCGGACCCCCCGCCGCACTCGCGGTCGCTCGCTACGCTCGTTCCCGGCTTCGCGCGGCTGTCCCCCTCGTCGAGGGGGACAGCTTTCGTCGCCTTGAGCCGAGGCGAAGCCGAGCGATGGCGCCGGAAGCGGGGGGTCCGCGACGGCAAGCGCGGCGGGGGGTCCAACGCCGTCCCGTGGCTACGGCACTCGTGGCTACGGCAGCGGCCTCACGCGCACGTCGTCAAGCACGATCTCGGAGAGGAGGTCGAGTGAGTCCGCCTCGAACATCCGCCCCATCCCTTCGAGCGACGGCTCCAGCGGCTCGGCCGAGTAGTTCCGGTAGTCCACGAACCGGACGCCGCCGACGGTGCGCGGGTTGTACGCCTCGCGGAAGCGCGCGCCGCCGCCACTGACCTCGTAGGAATACGCGAGGTAATCGACCGTCGAGCGGTCGCGGTGGATCCAGTAGACGAAGCGGTCCTGGTAGTCCCGGCCTCCGCCCTCCGGCCGAAAGGTGACTTCGACGAGGTCGTAGGCCTCCCCGCCCAGCGTGTCAACGCCGACGAGGCGCGGCTGCACGGCGGCGTCGGCGAGCGGGTACGGCAGGAGGGCGAAGTAGACGACGGAGTTGACGGCGCCCTCGGCGGCGAGCGCGTCGGCTTTGCGCAGCGCCACCGGCGTCCCGTTCACGGTCCGGCCGAACCCGTCGTTGCCTAGCGTGTCGCGGACGACGCCGGCGGAGTCCGTCCACGTCCGGGCGTAGACGAAGCGGTCGCCGTCGCGTTCGGCGGTGAAGGACGCACCGCGGAACGAGAAGCCCACGACGGCCCGGTCGAGCACGTCGGCGCCGTGAACGCGGCGGGCGCGCTCGATGATCGCTACAGCGGCGGAATCCGTGGGGACTGGCTCCGGCGTCACCGCCACGGCGTCCGGCGGTACCGGAGCCGCTCGCTCTGGCTCGGCGCACGCCGCGAAGAGCAGCGCGACGGCGAGCAGAGCGAGCGGGGTCCGAGCACGAATCACGTTTACTGCCCCGCGCCGATCGTCAGCGCCACAGCGGTCTCGTCCCAACGGAGGACGAGTTTACCCATCGATTCGCCGACTTCTTCGAAGGAGAACGTCATCATCTCCGTGTCGTCGGCTTCGCTGGCCTCGACCGTGACGCGGAGCGCATCGCGGCTCATGTCGTAGTCGCCCGCGCCCCACTGCTCGGACATCTCGTTGAAGATGACGGTCCACTCGTCCTCGCCGGGGATCGTGAACAGGCCGTAGGTCCCGGCCGAAAGCGGCTGCCCTTCGACGGTCACGTCGCCGGAGAAGGTGATGGTGGTGGCCTCGTTCGCGCCCGTGCGCCAGACGGCGTCGTAGGGCACGAGGTCGCCGAAGATCTCGCGGTCGCGGACGCTCGGGCGGCTGTAGCCGACGGTCGCCACCGTCGTGCCGATGGTCTGGCTGACCGAGGCATTCGGGCTCGTGCGGGCCTCGTCGTTGCCGCGCTGTTGGGCGCTCGCGGGGGCCGCGAGGAGCAGGAGGCCGAGGCAGAGGAAAAGGGAATGGCGGAGTAGCATAGTCTGAACGGTGTGGTGGAGAGAGTGGAGAAGCACAGGGGTAGCCCGGCGCCCCGCATGATACGTCACGCCGCCGTCACGTCGACGCCTCCTCCTCCCCTGCGTCGGCCGACAGCGTCACGGTCGTGAAGAAGTCGTCGGCCCCCTGCCGGTGCCAGAACGCCTGCCCGCGCTCGTTGCGGCAGAGGACGCCCGCGCGGATCCGCGTCACGCCCAGCTCGCGCGCCCACGCCCGCACCGCACCGACGAGCCGCTCCCCGACGCGCTGCCCACGGAAGTCCGCCCGGACGACGAGTTCCGTCACATAGACCTCCATCTCCTGCACGTAGACCGGCGCGGGCCAATACGGGTGCGCCGTAAGCAGGCCCACGATCTCGCTGCCCGACGCGGCGACGAACACGCGGTGCGCCTCGCTCTCGCTCCATACGATGAAGTCGTTGCGCCAACGCTCGCGGGCCGATTCGCTCGGCCGATGGCGCGCATCGAGGGCCGCGTGCTCGTCCTGAAGCTGCGCCCACAGGGCGACGGCGGCCTCGCGTTCGGCCGGGCGGGCGCGGCGGATGAGGATGGGAGGCATCGAAGAATCCACGAGACGAGGAGAGGGCGTGCGTAGTGGGAGAGGGAGAGTACGAACGGAGCGGGAATGTGCTCGCACGCTGCTGAGTAACGGTAGAGGAGGAGTCTCTCCCCCTCGGAGGGGGAGGACAGGTGGGGGTCCGCCACAGTCGGGACTAACCCCGTCTGGTTCCCCGAGCGCTGCGGCCCCCCCGCTCACTCTGTTCGCTGCCCCCCTCCGAGGGGGGCGGGTGGGTTCTATTGATTCCTCATCAGTCTCCGAGACTCTCAACAGAGCCAGGCACGTTGCGCAATCACTGACTCACGCCGTCCTCGACCCCTCGGCTCACCGGCTCGCTACGCAGCCGCCCCTCGGACAGCAGCAACTCCGCGTTGAGGATCGCGCCGCCGGCTGCGCCGCGCACCGTGTTGTGCGAGAGCACGACGAACTTCACACCGAGCACCGGGCACGCGCGCACGCGGCCGACGCCGACCTGCATCCCGCGCTCGGCCTCGACGTGGCGGCGCGGTTGGGGGAACCGCTCGTCGTCGAACACGCGGATCGGGCGATCGGGCGCCATCCACAGGTCGAGCCCGGCGAGCGGGCTCTGAAACGAGCGGAGCGCCTCGGCGACGTCGTCAGGGCTCGCCGCCGTGCCTAGCTTCACCGACACGCACTCCGTGTGCCCGTCGAGCACCGGCACGCGGTTGCACTGCGCCGAGATCGTCATCTCCGCCGGGCGGATCGCGCCGTCGACGAGCGTGCCGAACAGCTTCAGCGGCTCCGTCGCCAGCTTGTCCTCCTCGCCGCCGATGAACGGGACGACGTTCCCGAGCGCATCCAGCGACGACACGCCGGGGTAGCCCGCGCCCGAGAGCGCCTGCATCGTCACGACCGAGACGGCCTCGACGCCGAACGCGTCGACGAGCGGCTTCAGCGCGAGCACGAGCCCGACCGTCGAGCAGTTCGGGTTCGTCACGATGAATCCCGGTGTCGATTGCCCGTCAATGAGGGCCGTGTGGTCGGGATTGACTTCGGGGATGAGGAGCGGCACCGTCGGGTCCATCCGGTGGTTGCGCGCGTTCGAGATCACCGGCACGCCCGCGTCGGCGAAGGCACGCTCAACCTCACCCGCGACGGAGGCGTCGAGGCCGGAGAATACGAAGTCGCAGTCGAGCGCGCCGGGCTCGGCCGGCACGACTTCCATCGCCGCGACGCGCTCGGGCATCTCGGTCCCGCCGATCCAGTTCGCGGCCTCACGGTACGGCTTGCCGGCGGAGCGCTCCGACGCCGCGAGCGCCGCGATCTCGAACTGCGGGTGGCCGTCGAGCAGCTCGACGAACTTCTGGCCGACGGCGCCCGTCGCGCCGAGGATTCCGACTCTGAGCATGGGGAGAGGAGTAGGTGGGTGGGCAGAGGGAATGGGCCGAGGATACGAAAACGCCGCCGTCTCCGCCCTGTTCGGCTCCATCGTTTGGAGTAGTTTCCGTACCCACTTCGACCACTCACCCACGCCCGCATGCCCGCCCAACTCATCGACGGAAAAGAGATCGCCGCCGCCGTCCGCGCCGACGTTCGCGCGGGCGTCGAGGACTGGACGCAGGCCGGCCACCGCGTCCCCGCCCTCCGCGTCGTCCTCGTCGGCGAGCACCCCGCCTCGGCGTCGTACGTCCGTGGGAAGATCCGCGCCGCCGCCGAAGCCGGCATCGACAGCGAGACGCTCCACTTCCCCGCCGACCTCTCGCAGGCTGACCTCCTCGGCATCGTCCACGAGTTGAACGCGAACCCGGCCGTCGACGGCATCCTCGTCCAGCTCCCCCTCCCCGACCACGTCGACGAGTCCGCCGTGATCCACGCCGTCGACCCAGACAAAGACGTCGACGGGTTCCACCCGGTAAACGTCGGGCGTCTCGTGATCGGCGAGCCGGGGTTCGCGCCGTGCACGCCGGCGGGCATCATCGAGATGCTCGACCGCAGCGGGATCGAGACCTCGGGCGCGCACGCCGTCGTCATCGGGCGGAGCAACATCGTCGGCAAGCCGATGGCGAACCTCCTGCTCCAGCGCGGCACCGACGCAACCGTGACCGTCTGCCACAGCCGCACGCGCGACCTCCCCGCCATCGCGCGGCAGGCCGACATCCTCGTCGCGGCTATCGGCCGCGCGCACTTCGTGACCGCGGACATGGTGAAGCCCGGCGCCGCCGTAATCGACGTCGGCATCAACCGGGTCGAGGACGCGAGCCGCGAGCGCGGCTACCGGCTCGTCGGCGACGTGGATTTCGACGCCGTGCGCGACGTAGCCGGCCACATCACGCCCGTCCCCGGCGGCGTCGGCCCGATGACGATCGCGATGCTGCTGAAGAACACGCTCGAAGCCGCCCAGCGCTCCGCCTGACTATGGCTCAAGATCCCACAAACGTCCTCGACCAGGCCGCCGACTCTCTCGCCGCCGATTCGCTCGCCGCCGACTCCGCGCGCGTGGACACGACGGACGCCGTCAGCCGGATCACGCAGAACCTCGAAGAGACCGGCCGCGCCCTCCGCGAAGGCCGCTTCGACGACGTCTACGAGCAGATCTCGACCGCCCTCTTCGCGTTCGTCCTCGACGGTCTGATCCCGGCGCTCCTCACGCTCGTCCTTTTCTACTTCATCTACGCCGTGCTCTCGCGGCTGCTCGAGGGCGGGCTGCGCCGGAGTCGGAAGATCGACCTCGGCATTCAGCAGTTGCTGATGAAGACGTTCCGGCTGCTGCTGTTCTCGTTCGCGGCGATCGTAGCGCTCGACCAGCTCGGGATGAACGTCGGCGCGCTCATCGCCGGGCTCGGGATCGCCGGCATCGCCCTCGGCTTCGCCGCCCGCGACACCCTCGAGAACTTCATCTCCGGCATCACGATCCTTCTCGACCAGCCCTTCCGCGTGGGCGACAACGTCGTGATCGAGGACACGTTCGGGACCGTGCAGGAGATCACGCTCCGCTCGACGCGCATCCGCACGCTCAACAACGAGGTGGCCGTGCTGCCGAACGCGCACATGATCCAGAACAAGGTCATCAACCACACCCTCCTCGGCGTGCTCCGCATCGTCGTCCCGTTCGGAATCGCGTACAAGGAGTACCCCCAGCAGGCCCGCGAGGCCGTGATGAAGACGACCGAGGGCGACGCCCGCCTCCACCCCGACTACCCGCCGCACGTCGTCGTGACGCAGATGAACGATTCGAGCGTGGACATGGAGCTCCGGCTGTTCCTCAAGGACCCGAAGCTGGAGATCCCCGTCCGCTTCGAGTACCTCGAAAAAGTCCGCGAGGCCCTGCGCGCGGCCGACATCGAGATCCCGTTCCCCCACCTCCAGCTCTTCATCGACGAGGCGCAGGCGTTCCGCGACGCCCCGTTCATGCGGCCGGGCCCGCCGCCCGACCGCCGCGCCGAGGCGTGAGGCGAGGCCGTGCCGCGGCTTCCGCTGCGAGGAAAGACCGGTTCAGCTCGGGCGTGTGGATGTGGTCGCCACTGCATACATTAAAGCCGTGCGCTTTCAGCACGTACCGTCCGCTCCCTTGCTCACCTCACCCTCCCCTCCTATGCAGATCGGAATCATCGGCCTCGGTAAAATGGGCGGCGGCATCATCCGCCGTCTCCACCGCGCCGGCCTCGACCCCATCGGGTACGCTCGCAGCGAAAAAGACGTCAACGCGCTGGAGGCGGACGGCATCCGAGCCGCGCACTCCTTCGACGAGCTCGCCAAGAAACAGGGCTCCCCGTGCGTGTTCTGGCTGATGGTGCCGTCCGGGCCTGTCGTGGACAGCGTCATCGAGAGCCTGGAGCCCCAGCTCGGCCCGGGCTGCATCATCGTCGATGGCGGCAACTCGAACTACAAGGATTCGATGCGGCGGGGCAAAGAGTTGGAAGCGCGCGGCATCCACTTCGTCGACGCCGGCGTGAGCGGGGGCGTGTGGGGGCTCGAAGGCGGCTACTGCATGATGGTCGGCGGCTCGGACGAAGCCGTGGACGTGCTGCGGCCCGTCTTCGAAGCCCTCGCCCCGGCCCCGGACAAAGGGTGGGGCCACATGGGACCCTGCGGCTCCGGGCACTTCGTCAAGATGGTCCACAACGGCATCGAGTACGGCCTGATGCAGGCCTACGCCGAAGGCTTCGCCATCATGGAGGCGAAGAAGGAGTTCGGTCTCGACCTCGAGCAAATCTCGAACGTGTGGCAGTACGGCAGCGTGATCCGCTCGTGGCTGCTCGAACTCGTCGAGCTCGCGCTCCAGGCTGAAGGGCATCAGCTGGAAGCCATCGCGCCCCACGTCACCGACTCCGGCATGGGCCGGTGGACGGCGAATGAGGCCATCGAACTCAGCGTACCGGCTCCCGTCCTCACGCACTCGCTGATGGCACGGTTCGAGTCCCGCGACACGATTGGCTTCCACCACCGTATGCTGGCCGCCCTCCGCAATCAGTTCGGTGGCCACGCCATGCAGGCTGCTGAAGCCGACGAGAAAAGCTGATCTCCACGAGGCGCGGCAGTCCGGGAACGGGCCTGCCGCGCCGCCGTCGGCCTGGCGATATCCTCCTTCCCCCTCCTCACTCGACCCGCGTAGCGCGATGGACTCCTGCCTCTTCATCCTTTTCGGCGCCACCGGTGACCTCGCCCGCCGCAAGCTCATCCCTGCCCTCTACAACGGGCTCGTCCAACGGGCCGAGCGAGGCAAAGTCGTCATCCTCGGCGTCGGCCGCTCGGACTGGAACGACGAGCGGATGCGCGAGGAGACCGTCAGCGCCCTCCGCGACGACGGCGTCGACGACGAGGGGTTGGAGGCGTGGTGCGGCGACTGCGTCGCGTACCAGCAGATCGGCGGAGACGGAGGGATGGCTCCGCTTTTCGAGCGCGCGGCCCAGCTCGAAAAAGAGCACGGCCTCGCGGGCAACCGGATCTACTACCTCGCCCTGCCCCCGTCCGTCTTCTCGAAGGCCATCGAAGACATCGGCGACGACGACGAATCGCAGAAGCGCGAGGGCTGGACGCGGCTCGTCATCGAGAAGCCGTTCGGCCACGACCTCGCATCGGCGAAGGCGCTCAACGACCTCGTCCACCAGCATTTCGACGAGAGTCAGATCTACCGGATCGACCACTACCTCGGCAAAGAGACGGTGCAGAACCTGCTCGTCTTCCGCTTCGGGAACGCCATCTTCGAGTCGCTCTGGGACCGGAACCACATCGACCGCGTCGAGATCACCGTCGCCGAGTCGATCGGCGTCGAGGGGCGGGCGGGGTACTACGACACGTCGGGCGCGCTCCGCGACATGATCCAGAACCACCTCACGCAGCTCCTCACGCTCACGGCGATGGAGCCGCCCGCCACGCTCAGCGCGAACCCCATCCGGCGCGAGAAGCTGAAGGTGCTCCACTCGATCGCCCCCATCGACCCCCGCGAGGTCATCTTCGGCCGCTACACGGCCGCCAACGGGCAGGAAGGCTACCTCGACCACGACGGCGTGCCCGCCGACTCCACGACGGAGACGTTCGTCGCGCTCCGCCTCCGCATCGAGAACTGGCGCTGGCAGGGCGTCCCGTTCATCCTCCGCTCCGGCAAGCGCATGCCGACGCGGGTCACCGACATCGACGTCTACTTCCGCTGCCCGCCCGTCCAACTCTTCGGCGGAGCCGACCACTGCTCGATCTCGCGGAACGTCCTCCGCATCCGGCTCCAGCCGGACGAGGGGTTCACGCTCGGCTTCGAGGTGAAGAAGCCAGGCAGCGGGTTCCAGCTCTCCAGCCAGGAGTTCGATTTCGACTACGAGCAGGCCTTCGGCCCGCTCCCCTCGGGCTACGAAACCCTGCTCGCCGACGTCGCCGCGGGCGACCAGACGCTCTTTGTCCACGCCGATGAGACCGAGGCCGCGTGGGCGCTCTACGAGCCCCTCCTCGACGCCGGCATCCCCGTCCGCGAGTACCCCTCCGGCACGTGGGGGCCGGGCCAGGCCGCCCGCATGATCATCGGCGACCAGCGCGAACCGACGCCGGAAGAGGAGGTCGCCACGTGAGAGGGGATTGCAGGGTAAAGGGTGAAGGGTAAAAGGAGATCACCCCGCCCTCGGCGCTCCCTCGTCCGGGGACTAAGGGCTTCTCCGAAGAGTACCCCTTGTCATCCTGAGCGCAGCGAAGGATCTCCTCGGGTCAGACGATTCCGCTCAAATCGAGGAGATCCTTCCGTCGCTGCGCTCCCTCAGAATGACACATTCTCATAATGACACATTGGGGCTTTTCGGATAGGCCCTACCCTCTGCCCTTCTCCCTCCCACTTCACCCTTTTCACTTCACCCTTCACCCTTTCAACCGATGATCGCGCCCGAGGTATTCACGTTCGCCAGCACGGCCCGCCTCTCCCGCGCCGCTGCCGAAACCGTCGTCGAGACGCTGCGCGCGGCGATTCAACGGCACGGCCGCGCGTCGTTCGTGCTCACGGGCGGGGGCACCCCGCGCCCGCTCTACCAACTCCTCGCGACGGACTACCGCAACGCCCTCGACTGGCAACGCGTCGAAGTCCTCTTCGGGGACGAGCGGCACGTCCCCCACGACGACGCGGACAGCAACTTCCTGATGGCCCGGGACACTCTCCTCGACGGCCTCCCGCTTTCGCCCGACCGCGTCCACCCGATCCCGACGGGCAGCACGCCCGAGGCCGACGCCCGCGCCTACGAGCAGACCTTGCGCGGCCTGTTCGACGGAGACGTGCCGGCCTTCGACCTCGTCCTCCTCGGCATGGGAGCGGATGGGCACGTCGCGTCCCTCTTTCCCGGCAGCCCGGCGCTCGACGAGGCCGAGCGGTGGGTCGTTGCGGCCGAGGCGCCGCCGAGCAGCCCCGTCCACGACCGCGTCACCCTCACGTTCCCGGCCATCAATGCGGCACACACCGTCCTCTTCCTCGTCGCGGGCGAGAGCAAGCGCGACGCGCTCACCGCCGTCCTCCGTGGCCCGGAAAATGCCCCGCCGGCGGAGCGCGTAGAGGCCCGGGAACGGCTGTTGTGGTACGTGGACGACGACGCCTACGGCCCCGGCGCCGACGCGGTGTAGCCGTGCGCTACCCGCCGACGACCTCGCCGCCGTTGATGTGGATCGTCTGTCCGGTCACGTAGGAGGAGTCGTTCGAGGCGAGGTAGACGTAGGCCGGCGCGATCTCCTCCGGCTGCCCCGCCCGTCCCATCGGCACGTCGGTCCCGAACTCGGCCACCTTCTCCTCGTCGAATGAGGCGACAATGAGCGGCGTCCACACCGGGCCGGGCGCGACGGAGTTGACGCGGATCTTCTTTTCCAGCACCTCCTCGTTCTGCGCGAGCGACCGAGTGAAGGCCACGATCGCCCCCTTCGTGCTGGAATAGTCGAGCAGGCCGGGGCTGCCGCGGAAGGCCGTGACGGAGCACGTGTTGATAATCGCACCGCCTTCGGGGAGGTGTTCGAGCGCGGCCTTCGTCGTGAAGAAGTGCGCGAAGATGTTGGTTCGGAACGTGGTATCGAGCTGCTCCTCTGTGATGTCGCCGATCCGCTTCTGCAGAAACTGGACGGCCGCGTTGTTGACGAGCACGTCGAGCCGGCCGAACGCCTCCACCGTGGCTTCGACGGCGCGACGACACTCCGCTTCCTGCTTAACGTCGGCCTGGATGAGCAGGCACCGCGTGCCCTCCTCCTCGACCGCGCGCTTCGTCGCGCGGGCGTCTTTCTCTTCGTCGAGATACACGATGGCGACGTCGGCGCCTTCGCGGGCGAACAGGACGGCGACGGCGCGGCCGATCCCGCTGTCGCCGCCTGTGATGAGGGCCGCTTTGCCGTCAAGCTTGCCCGAACCCGGGTAATCGGGGTTCTCGAACGCCGGCTGCGGCGTCATCTCGTGTTCGTCGCCGGGCTGATCGCCCTGATGCTGCGGCGGGAAAGCGTTTTTATCCTTGTTTTTCTGGTCGTCGGACATGGCAGAGGGAAGAGGAAAGGAGAGGGGCGAGGCCGCACAAAGAGAGGCCGGGCGCGCGGCTCTACTCAAACCGAACGATGGCGAGTGGAGGTTCCAGACTTGCGCATTTCAGCGCGGAACCGACGCCGATCCCGCGCCCTTTCACCCCTCCCCTCGCCCGCATCTCCTATGCAGACCTACGACGTGCTCATCGTCGGCGGCGGCCCCGCCGGGCTCAACGCCGCCCTCGTCCTCGCCCGCTGCCGGCGCTCCGTGCTCGTCGTCGATGCCGGCGAGCCGCGCAACGCGCCGTCCCGCGCGCTCCACGGTTTCCTCACGCGCGACGGCATGGCCCCCGCTGACTTCCTCCGGCTTGGACGTGAAGAGGTCGAGGGCTACGGCGTCGACATCGTGAACGCGAAGGTGACGGAGGCGCGCACGCTCGACGAGGGTTCCGACGCTGCGTTCGAGGTCACGGTCGAAGATGGGCGGACGCTCCGCTCGCGGAAGCTCCTCCTCGCCACCGGCATCCGCGACCGGCTCCCCGATGTCGATGGGGCGAATGACTTCTTCGGGCGCGGCCTGTATTACTGCCCGTACTGCGACGCGTGGGAGCACCGCGACGAGCCGATTGCCGCGTTTGGCCGAGGCCGCGCCGTCATCGGGGCCGCCGTCGCGCTCACGACGTGGTCCGGCGACGTCACCGCCTGCACCGACGGCGAACCCATCTCCGACGACGACCGGGCGTGGCTCGACGCGAATGGGGTTGCCCTGCGCGAGGAGCCGGTGACCCGGCTCGAAGGCAGCGACGTGCTCGAACGAGTCTGCTTCGCGGAGGGCCCGCCGCTCGAATGCCGCGCGCTCTTTTTCAACACGTCGCGCACGCAACATTCCCCGCTCCCCCGCCTGCTCGGCTGCGAAAGCGACGAGCGAGGCGAGATCGTCACCGAGTCCAACAAAGGCACGTGCGTGCCCGGCCTCTTCGTGGCCGGCGATGCCGACGGCGACACCGAGTTCATCGTTGTCGCGGCGGCCGAGGGCGCGCAGGCGGCCGTCGCCATCAACCACGAATTGCAAGAGGAAGCGCACACGGAGCGCCCGGAAAAACCGGTGCCGGCTGCGCCTCAGTAGGCGAGCACGTGCTCGACGGCCGCGCGCAGCTTGCCCCGCGCCGAGTAGACCTGCGCCTCGACCCCTTTCGAGAACGGGATCGGAAGGTCCTCCGACGCCACACGGATCGGCGGTGCGTCGAGGTGCTCGAACCCCTCCTCGATGAGTTGGGCGGCGACTTCAGCCCCGAAGCCGGCCGTCCGCTGTGCCTCGTGGAGCACGAGCAGCCGGTTCGTCTTCGCGAGCGAGCGGAGCACCGTCGCCCGGTCCCACGGCACGAGCGTCCGCAGGTCGACGATCTCGACCTCCGCCCCGCGCTCGGCCCAGTGCGCGGCCTCTTCGCGAGCCCACTGCACGCCCACGCCCCACGTCACCAGCGTGAGATCCGCGCCCTCGCGCACCACGTTGGCCTCACCGAGCGCAATCGTGAACGGCGCATCCGGCACGTCGCCCTTGAGCGAGCGGTAGAGGTGCTTATGCTCGAAAAAGAGGACCGGGTTCGGGTCTTCGATCGACGCCATCAGCAGGCCCTTCGCATCGGCGGGCGTGCCGGGGATAACGACTTTGAGGCCGGGCGCGTGCGCGAACCACGCCTCGGGGCTCTGCGAGTGGAACGGCCCCGCCCCGATCCCCCCGCCGAACGGCGCGCGGATCGTCACGTTCAGCGGCTCGTTCCAGCGGTAGTGCGTCGTGCCGAGGTTGTTCACGATCTGGTTGAACCCGCACGTGATGAAGTCGGCGTACTGCATCTCGACGACGGGCGAGAAGCCTTCGAGCGCGAGCCCCATCGCGCAGCCGAGCGCGCCGCTCTCAATGATCGGCGTGTTGCGGATGCGGGCTTTGCCGAACTGCTCGACGAAGCCCTGCGTGACTTTGAACACGCCGCCGTACTCCGCCACGTCCTGCCCCATCAGCACGACGCGGTCGTCGGCTTCCATCGCCTGCCGGAGCCCGTCCTGCACGGCGTCGATGAAGCGCTTCTCGGTGGCCGCGCCCTCTGGTGTGGTCGTCGCGGCGGACGACGGGGCGAAGAGCGCGGCGCGCTCCGTCTCCAAATCGCTCTCGACGTCGGGCTGCCGGAGGGCCCACTCGGCGACCTCCTCGATCTCGGCGGCGAGTGCGGCGTCGATCTCGGCCACCTCGGTCTCGGAGAGCCAGCCTTCGGCGAGGGCGTGTCTTTGATATTGCAATAACGGATCACGGTCGGACCACGCCTCCATGAGCGCGTCGGGCACGTACTTCGTCCCGCTCGCCTCCTCGTGCCCGCGCATCCGAAACGTCTTCATCTCCAGCAGCGTCGGCCCCTCGCCCGCTCGGCCCCGCGCGGCCGCCCGCGCCACGGCGTCGATCACGGCGAGCACATCGTTGCCGTCCACGACCTCGCCCGCCATCCCGTAGCCCGCCGCCGCGTCGGCGATGTCTTCGACGGCCATCGCCTCGTTCGTCGGCGTCGAGAGCCCGTAGCGGTTGTTCTCGACGACGAAGAGCACGGGCAGCTTCCACACGGCGGCGAGGTTGAGCGCCTCGTGGAAATCGCCCTCCCGCGTCGCCCCTTCGCCGACGAACGCGCAGGCGACGAAACCCTCGTCCTTCAGTTGCGACGCGAGCCCGAAGCCGGTCGCGACGGGCAGCATCGCCGCGAGGTGCGAGATCATCCCGACGATGCGGTGCTCGAGTGTTCCGAAGTGGAACGTCCGGTCGCGGCCGTTCGTGAAGCCGCCCTCCTTCCCCATGAGCTGGCAGAAGAGCCGGTCGAGCGGGAGGCCGCGCGTCGTCCACACGCCGAGGTTGCGGTGCATCGGGAGGATCACGTCGCGCTCGCCGAGCGCCCACGCGCAGCCGACGGCGATGGCTTCCTGCCCGTAGCCGGAGAACCACTTCGAGAGCCGGTTCTGCCGGATCAGCCGCAGCATCTTCTCCTCGATCGTCCGGGGCAGCCGGAGCGCGCGATACAGCGCCGCGGGATCGGCTACGGGTTGGGAGTTCGAGGTCGTGGGTTTGGATTTCACAGCAGCCACGGCAGACGCTAGCGAGGGGTTGAATAGCAAAGCCGCACCCGATCAATCCGGCGCGGCTCGTGAAAGGAACGGGGCGGCGAAGTTAGCACCCAATCACCAAATCAGCGAATCTCCCGATAACCCAATCGCTCAATGCCCCTGCCGACCGAGCGTCGTACGAATCGTCTGGAGCAGGATCTGGAAGTCCATGCGCAGGCTCATGTTCTCGATGTAAAAGAGGTCGTACTTCAGCTTCTGCCGGACGTCTTCGAGGTCCTGATCGTAGCGCCACTTCACCTGGGCAAGGCCCGTAACGCCGGGCTGGATGCGGTGGCGGCGGCTATAGAGCGGGATCTCGCGCGCGAGCCGCTCGACGAAGTAAGGGCGTTCGGGGCGCGGGCCGACGAGGCTCATCTCGCCCTTCAGCACGTTCCACATCTGCGGGATCTCGTCGATGCGGAGGGCGCGGAGCCACGGGCCGATCGGTGTGTAGCGCGAGTCGCCTTTCTGTGCCCACACGGGACCGGTGTGGCGCTCGGCGTCGTCCTGCATCGTGCGGAATTTGTACATCGTGAACGGCTTGCCGTGCTGCCCCGCCCGCGTCTGCCGGTAGATCGCGGGGCCGTCCGAGGTGAGCTTGACGAGGGCCGCTACCGCCAGCCACAGTGGCATCCCGACTACGAGCACGACGGCGCTGACGACGACGTCGAGGATCCGCTTCGTGTGGCGTTCCCACGCCGGGATCGGCTCCGGGAGGACTTCGATGAGCGGCAGCCCGTACATGTGCTCGGTCCGCGCCATTCCGCCGATCACGGTGTAGAAGTCGGGCACGAGCTTGAGCGCGACGGGGCGGCCGTCGCAGACGCGGAGGACTTCGTCGAGGTAAGCGTGGTCGTCGGTGCCGAGGGCGATGAGCACGTCCTGCACGCCGAGCCGGTCGATGAGGCCGGGGAGCGCGGCGATGGAGTGGACGGCCGTCGAGAGCCCGTTGCTGTTGAACGAGGGCGCCACGTCGCCGTGGTAGGTGGATGCGGGGCCGTCGCCGGCCGGGCCGTCGCCGGATGGCCCGTCGCCGCCGAAGAGGTAGGCGTCCGCCGTCCCAGCGAGCGCGAGCTCCGCCACCGGCTCCGGCTGCAGCCGCACCGCGCCGACGATTTCGAGCCCGGCCGCGGGGTAGCGTGCGACTTCGCGATAGAGTTGCTCGACTTGGGCGCTCCACCCCACGATGACGGCTTTGTGCAGCCCGTGACCTCGCAGGATCAGCGCTTTCTGGATGCTCCGCACGGCGAAGCGTCCGGCCGCGACGAACCCGACCACGCAGCCCCAGTAGAGCAGGATCGCCTTCCGTGCCGAGAGCGGGTCGAGCCGCTCGATGAAGAGGAGGAAGAAGAGCAGGAGCGTCCCGACCGTTACCACCTTGAGCAGGACCACGAACTCGTCGAACCGGCTGGCAGCGTGGCGCTCGCGGTGCATCCCCGAGAAGAGGAAGAGCACGAGCCAGAAGGCGGAGAGCACGCCCACCGACGGGAGGGCGAAGACGGATACGTCTGCCGTCGTCCCCAGCCAGCCCCACTCGGTGCGGGCGGCGTGGAACGCGAGGTAGGCGAGAGTCAGGGCGACCAGGTCGCTAAAGAGCAACGCGGCCAATTCGGCTTTGCGAGCCACAGGCGTGGGGAGGTTCTGTTACGCGTGTAGCAAGCTACCGATAGGGCCTACCCGGGTCCGGTGAAATATCACAGTGAGGTCACACGAATGTATCTACTACCGATGAATCATGCAAGCAGGGCACGCTACGATGCCCTACTTCGGGGCACGTGTGGCTGCGTTGCGCCGGGGTGGAGCCGGTGATAGCTTTGGGCTCGCCCTCCCCTTCTCCTGCGGCTTACCCCCCGTGCGCCTCCTCCCCTTCCGCCTCAGCGCTGCACTCCTCATCGTGTGCCTCGCCCCGCCGGCCTCCGCCCAGCCGGAAATCATCCCGGCCGAGCATCCGGTCTACGAGTTCCTGCACCAGCAGCGGGTCCAGGGCAAGCTCCCCGAGTACCGCCACGAACTGCGTCCGCTCGGGCGCGACCGCGTCGGGCGCCTGCTCGACAGCCTCACCGCGCGCACCACCGGCACGATGAACGCCGTCACCGCCGACTGGCTGGCACGGTACCGCCGCGAGGTCTTCGAGCCTGAGTCGGCCATCGAGACGGTAATCGGCGCGGGCGGACGGATCGCGATTCCCACGGGGGCGGAGACGGAGAAATTCCTCTACTACCACCGCGACGACGACTGGCGGCTCGCGCTCAGCGCGATCGGCCGCGTTCAGGCGCGGCGCTCGGAAGCCGAGGCGACGTACAGCGGCGTAGCAATCGTGCCGGAAGGCGTCCTTCAGGGGAATTACCGAGGCCTCGTCGGCTTCTATACGGGCACGTTCAACGGGGGGCAGGTCGCAGGCGACACGCGCGTGCTCCAGTCCGACCCCGTCCTTGCCCCACTCTACTATATCGGCCGGACCGACATCCCCCCCGGCAACTTCGACCGGGCGACGGCCTCGGTGCGGGCAGCCGGCCGGGTGTTCTCCGCCGAGATCGCCCACGCCCGCCTCCTCGTCGGCGCCTCGTTCGACGACGCGCTGATCCTGACGGAGGGTTCGGACTACTTCTCGTTCGTCCGCCTCGGCGTCGACACCCGCGTCGTGCAGTACCAGTTCATGCACGGAGCGCTCGGCGACCGCTCGTTCGACGTGCCGGGCGACGAGGACAGCTCCGTGCTCCTCGGCCCCGAACGCTACCTCGCGTTCCACCGGCTGACGCTCAACCCGTGGCACCGGCTCCAACTCGCGTTCACGGAGATGGTGGTCTACGGGCAGCGCGGCCCCGAACTCGCGTACCTCAACCCCGTCAACCCCTTCAAGCCGGCCGAGCACGCGCTCTGGGACCGCGACAACACCCTCTTCGCGCTCGAAGCCGTACTCCGACCGACCGACGGCGTCGAAGCCTACGCCACGTTCCTCGCCGACGACCTCGACACGTCGCTCCTCGGGAAGAACTCGTTCAACAACAAGTGGGCGGTGCAGGCCGGGCTCGGGGCGGCCCTCGGCCCGGCGCTCGGGTGGGTCGAATACACGCGGATCGAGCCGTTCGTCTACACCCACCGCTTCCTGCTCGACGGCTCGTTCTACAACGCCTACCAGCACAACGGCTTCGGACTCGGCCATCCGCTCGGCCCGAACGCGGACCAGGTCGAGGTCGGGCTGCGGGCGTGGGGACCGATGCGGACACGCGGCGTCGTGAAGGCGCGCTACGTCCGGCGCGGCGAGAACATCATCGACCCCGAGACCGGAGAGACAGTCCGCAACGTCGGCGGCGACATCACCGACGGGCGGCAGCCGCCCTTCACCGACTTCTCGAAGGTGTTCCTTGCGGGCGAGCGATTCGAGGGGATCGGCCTCAGCGTCGGCCTCTCGTGGGAGCCGATTCGCGATGTCGCACTCCTCCTCTTCGCCGACTACCAGCAGTGGGACGGCACGTCAAACCAGCTCTTCGTGCGCTCCGAACTCGTCGTCGACCTCTAGCGCCCGCTTCGGCCGCCATCTTCGGTCGGCCGCGCTCGTTTATTTCGGTAGCGGGAGCGGAAGGAATTTGCTACTCTGGAGGGTCCGTCCAAGCGTCCGTCTGCCGTGCGTTGCCGAGCCTATCCCCTCTCCGATGGCCCCACCCCGACCGCTGTTGTTGCCCCTCCTGCTCGCCGTGTCGCTCTTCGTCAGCTTGGTGGCGCCGGCGGCCCACGCGCAGCAGACCGACGGCGGCCGCTTCCTCCGCTGGGCCACGGACGATCCGCTCGGCGTGCTGCGTGGGCTCACGTCGCGCCACGCGATCTACACCGCCGGCGCGGGCAGCGCCCTCGTCCTCTTCACCCTCACCGACGACACGCTGACCGGGAGTGCGGGCGAAGAGCGCGATCAAGACCTCGGCCCGTTTCTGAACACGACCAACCTGATCGGCGACCCGAACCTCGCGCTGCCGGCAGCGGCGGTCGTGTTCGGGGCGACGTTGCTGACAGAGGACGCGCGGCTGCAGGACGCGGCGTTCACGTCGCTCGAAGCCGGGCTCTACGGGCATGTGCTCGCATCCGTGCTCAAGGGCTTCGCCGGGCGCGCGCGCCCCCACCGGCTGGAGGGGCCGTATGACTTCGAGCCATTCTCGGACCAGAAATCGTTCCCCTCAGGCCACACGACGCTCGCCTTCGCACTCATCACGCCGTGGGTGGTCTACTACCCCAGCCCCGCCACCTATGCCCTCTTCGGGGTCACGACGGGGACGGCCGTCGCGCGCGTCGTCGGGGGCGATCACTGGTCGTCGGACGTAGTGGCGGGAGCGGCCATCGGGATCCTTACGGGCTACGCCCTCGCCAACCGGCATCAGCGCCACCCCAGCGGCCTCCGCGTCTCGCCGACCGTCACGCAGGGCGGAGCCGGGCTGTCGCTGCGACTCTCGTTCTGACGGGGACCGGCTGACACCGGGCAAAAAATCCACCGAACACGGACGGGCCGACGATGCGAACGAGCACCGACCCCGTGGCTCCGCTGTCCGACCTCGCCCGTGCCCGCGCCCTCGTGCTCCGCCACGGGTGGAACGCGACGGCCTATCAGATCCTCAATCCGGGCATCCGCTTATGGTTCCGGCCCGACGGCGACGCCGTCGTCGGGTACGTGCGGTCGTGGCGGATGTGGGTGGTGGCCGGCTCGCCGGTCTGTGCACCCGACAACCTCGACGCGGTCGCGACGGCGTTCGAGGCCGAGGCGGCACGCCACGGCGCCCGAGTCTGCTATTTCGGCGCCGACGCCCCCCTTCGCGCGATCCGTGCCGGGCGCCCCGGCTACAGCGAGATGCTCGTCGGCGCGCAGCCGGCGTGGGACCCGGCGGACTGGCCGGAGATCGTCAGTCACAAAGCGTCGCTTCGCGCGCAGCGCAATCGAGCGGTGAACAAAGGCGTGGCCGTCGCGGAATGGGCGGCGGGGCGGGCGCACGATCACCCCGAACTGCGCCGCTGCCTCGCCGAGTGGCTACGGACGCGCGGCCTGCCCGCGATGCGCTTCCTCGTCGAGACCGAAACGCTCGGGCGGCTCCTCGACCGCCGCATGTTCGTCGCTGAACGGAACGGTGAGGCCGTGGCTTTTCTCGTGGCTTCGCCGATCCCCGCGCGGCAAGGCTGGCTCGTCGAGCAGCTCGTCCGCGGCGACCGCGCCCCGAACGGCACGGCGACGCTGCTGCTCGATGCGGCGATGCGCGCCCTCGCCGCAGAAGGCGCAAGTTTCGTCACGCTCGGCCTCTCCCCGCTCTCACAACGGGCACCGGCCGACATGGAGAACCCGCTCTGGCTCCGCGCCCTGCTCGGCTGGGTCCGCGCCCACGGCAAACGGTTCTACAACTTCGAAGGCCTCGAAGCCTTCAAGGCCAAGTTCGTCCCCGACCGCTGGGACCCGATCACCGCGCTGACGAACGAGCCCGCACCGAGCCTCCTCACGCTCCACGCCACGGCCGACGCGTTCAGCGGCGAAGGCCGCTCGCCGTTCGCATTCGTCGGGCGGGCGCTCGTCGAGGCCGTACAAAAGGAAGCGCGCACGCTCGGCGGGCTGCGCGGCTGACGCCGGTCAGTTCAGGCTGAAGAAGAACGTGATCGTGCCCGACTGATTCTCCTGCGGCGCGGCGGGCGGGAGCGGGTTGAACGTCCAGCTTCGGATCGCCTCCTGCACGGCGCGGTCGAGGTTCGGCCCGGCCCGGCGGACGAGCGGGTACGCGACGACGCTCCCGTTCGGAGCGACCGTCACGCGGACGGTCACCGTCCCGACGGCGCCGGGATTACGCGGGAGGGGGGCGCGGCGCGGCGTCCGGTTCAGCCCGTCGATCGAGTACGGGGCGCGGCGCTGCGTGCTCGTCCCCTCGTCGCCCGCTTCGGACGTGGAGCCCGTCGTGCCCACCGGGTTGCCACCGGTGCGCTCGGTCGGCGCGGGGTCGGCGACGGGGCGCTCGGGCTGTGTCTGCCGCTCCGGCTCGTTCACCGTCTGCTCCGGCGTTGGCGGGGGGACGCGCTCGGGCTCGGGCGTCGGCGTGCGCGTCGGGAGCTTGACGGGCTCGGTCTTCGCGGGCGTCGGCTTCGGCGCGGGCTTCTCCGGCTGCGGCTCGGGGCGCGGCTGCGTCGGCGCCGGCTGCTTCGTCTCGGAGCGGGCGGCGGGCTGCGCCATCTCGAACGGCCCGAACTCGACCTCGATCAGCCCGAGCGGCTGCGGCTCGGCGACGCCGGACACGATCGTAAAGATCAGCAGCAACAGGGCGTGGAGCCCTACGCTCGTCCCGAGTCCGGTCCAGTCGTCGCGTTTCATACTTAGCGGTTGACGCGGGCGAGCGCGTCCTGCGTGAGGGTATACTTCAGCGAGACGCGGTGCGAGTAGCCCAGATCCGAGCGGATGCCGCCGAAGTCGCCGAAGCCGTAGTCGACGTCGAACGCGCCGACGTTGAGCCCGGCACCGACGGTGGGCGTGACCTGGGTGCCGAAGCGCTCGGAGCTCGTCACGTCGGAGATGCCGGCGCGGAGGGCGACGACGTTGCGGTACGTCAGCTCCGTCCCGAAGCGGGGGTGGAACGACACGTCGCCGGAGTTGAAGGCGTAGGCGCGCTGCCCGTCGAAGGCGAGGTCGAAGTCGAGCCCCGTCGTGAAGCCGATGTCGTCGGTGAGCGGGAGCGTGACGCCGGTCCCGAAGCGGGCCACGGGGAGGACGATCTCGGATCCGCCGACCGGCAGGTCCTGGCCGAACACCTCGCTGATGTTGCCGAGCGCCTCGCTGTCCACGCTCCACGACTGCAGCATCCCCGTGATGTCCTGCAAGTTGACGCCGAACTGGAAGATGCCGAGCCGGTACTGCGCGCCGACGTCGACGGAGTAGCCCCACGCCGTCGCGAAGTCGCCGATGCCGCGGCGGATGACCTTCGCCGTCGCGCCGACCGAGAGGTTCGACTTGAGCTGGCGGGCGTACGAGACGAAGAACGCGTAGTCGGCGGCGGAGAAGAAGCTGATCGAGTCCGGCGTCGGGCGGTCGTTCTGCGCGTCCCACGCGTTGAGGGTGTTCGCGATGTCGTCGACGCCGCTGCGGAAGAACGAGATGCCGACGGTCGAGCGGGCGTTGACGGGGAAAACGCCCGCGCCGTAATCGAACTGCACGATGCCGTCGAAGCGCTCGGCGTGCATGTACGCGGCCTCGGGGTAGGCCGTCGCGTTGAGCCCGGCGGGGTTCCAGTAGCCAGCCGTGACGTCGTTCGCGAGGGCAACGTAGGCTCCGCCCATCCCGAGCGCCCGCCCGCCAACCCCGCCGGCGAGGAAGTCGGCGCCGTACTTCGCGACACGCTGCGCCTCGGCGGGGGCCGCAGCCACAGCGAGCAGGAGGAGGAGAAGGCCGAGCGAGCGGAGCAGATTCATCGCGGGGGCAGGCGTCTGAGAGGGATAACCGGGGAAACATCGCCAATTCGGGCGCGGAGAGCAAGGGGTATTTATCGGCCCTGCCAGCACAACGCCGTACCCACCCCGACTATTTCACACCGGGTTGGCCGCGCCTCCGCGCACGCAGCGACGCCCCCGGCGTAGGTTGGCCCCCGTCTCCGCTTCCCTACCCTCCCCTCCCCATGCCCGACTACCCGCGCGTCGTCCTCCGCCCCCACAAAGACAAAGCGATCCGGCGTGGCTACCCGTGGGTCTTCGCCAACCAGCTCGCCCGCAAGAGTGCGACGCCCAAGCGCGGCGCCGTCGTCCAGATCGAGTCGTTCGAAGGCGAGGTGTTCGGGCTCGGGCTCTACCATGACGAATCCCTCATCGCGGTCCGCTTCCTGACGCGCGACGCCGAGGCCGAGATCGACGCGGCATTCTTCAAAACGCGGATCGACCGCGCCGTCGATCTCCGCGAGGCGGCATTCCCCGACGCCACGCACGCCCGGATGGTCTTCGGCGAGAGCGACGGCCTGCCCGGCACCGTCGTGGACCGCTACGGCGACGTGCTCACGTTCACGACGCTCTCGTACGGCATGGCCGAGCGGAAGGAGTGGCTGCTCGACGCGCTCGAAGCCCGGCTCAAGCCCTCCGCGATCGTCGAGCGCAACGACGCGGCGCTGCGCGAGAAGGACGGGCTCGAGGAATCGACGGGCGTGCTGCGCGGCGAGCTCTCCGGCCCCGTCCGCATCGAGGAGCACGGCGTGCCGTTCGAGGTCGACGTGCTGAACGGGCCGAAGACAGGCTTCTTCATCGACCAGCGGCTGAACCGGCTCAGCATCCGCCCCTTTGCGAAGGGCCGCCGCGTGCTCGACGTGTTCTGCGCCGACGGTGGCTTCGGCCTCCACGCCGCCGCCGCCGGGGCCGCCCACGTCCACTTCCTCGACGCCTCCGAGGACGCCCTCGCCCGCGTCCGCCACAACGCCGAACTCGCCGGGGTCTCCGACCGCATCTCGACCGAGTCCGCCGACGCGCTCGACCGCCTCGGCAGCCTCGCCGAAGAGAAATCCGACTTCGACCTCATCGTGCTCGACCCGCCGGGCTTCGCCCAGAGCCGCCGTCACGTCGAGGCCGCGATGAAGGCGTACCAGCGCATCAACATCTCGGCGCTGCAGATCCTCCCGCCCGGCGGCCTCCTCGCCACGGCGTCGTGCTCGCAGGCCGTCTCCGAGGACGACTTCGTCAAGCTCGTCCACTACAGCGCGAAGAAGGCGGGCGCTCACCTCCGCCTGCTCCACCGCGGCGGCCAGCCGCCGGACCACCCCGTGCTGGAGTCGATGCCGGAGACGCACTACCTCAAGTTCTACCTCTTCCAGAAACTCTGGGACGAGGTGCCGGGCTAGCCTTTCCGCAGCCGGGCGGCGAAGGCGCCGTCGGTGCCGTGGCGGTGCGGGAGCGCGGCGAAGTGGCCGTCCGCCGTCACGAACGTCTCGGGCACGAAGCCGTCGGCGCGCTCGGCCTCGAAGTAGGGGTGGCGCGCGAGGAAGGCGGCGACGCGCTCGGCATTCTCCTCGGGCTCGATCGTGCACGTGCTGTAGACGAGCAGGCCGCCGGGGCGGACGAGCACGGCGGCAGCGTCGAGCAGGTCGTCCTGCAAATCGGTGAGCTGGTCGATCTCTTCGCGCGTGCGGCGCCAGCGGAGATCGGCGCGTTTGGCGAGGACGCCGAGGCCGGAGCAGGGTGCGTCGAGGAGGACGCGGTCGCCCTGCGGCGGGTTCGGTCGCTTGGCCAGTTCGCGCAGGTCCGCCGCTTCTACTTCGACCGACGACAGCCCGTGCGCGGCGGCGGCTTCGCGGACGAGGTTCGCCCGGCTCGGATGCACGTCGAACGCGAGCACGCGGCCGGCGTCTCCCATCCGCAGCGCGGCGTAGAGCGTTTTCCCACCCGGCGCGGCGGCGGGGTCCAGCACCGTCTCGTCCGGCTTCGGGTCGAGCAGACGGACGACGAGAGCGGCGGCCTCGTCCTGCACGGCGCAGCGGCCTTCGGCGAGCCACCCTTCGCGGAGCACGGGCTGGAGTTGGGCGACGGTCACGAAGTCGTCGAGCCACTCGGACGGCGTCCACTCTACCCCGAGCGCGTCGAGATCGCGGTGGAACTGCTCCGGCGTCGTGCGCAGCGTGTTGATGCGGAGCGCGTAGCGCGGGCGGGCGTTGTCGTGCGCGAGAAGAGCGGCGGTTTCGGCCTCTCCGTAGCGATCGAGCCAGCGGCGCGTGATCCACGTCGGATGCGAGTGGCGGACGGCGAGGTCGCGCTCGGGCCGCCCGGTGTCGGGCTCGGGGAGTCGGTCGCGCTGCCGGAGCACGGCGCGGAGCACGCCGTTGACGAGCCCACCCGCCTTCGGCCGGACGTGGCGCTTGGCGAGTTCGACGGCCTCGTTGACGGCGGCGTGCTCGGGCGTCGAGAGGAAGAGGATGTCGTAGAGCCCGAGGCGGAGGATCTGCCGGAGCACGGGCTCCATGCTCTCCAGATCGCCCCGATAGAAATGGGAGAGCAGGAAGTCGAGCCACCGACGCTGCCGCGTGATCCCGGCGACGTACTCGGCCGACTGCCGCTCTTCGCGAGCGTCCTCCTCGGTGTCGGTCGCTCCGTGGTCCATGAGCCCGACGTAGGCTCCCTCCTGCTCGATGCGGAGGAGGCGGGCGAGTGCTCGCTCGCGGGCGGATACGAGGGTGGGATCGGAGGATGAATCAGGAAGCGCCATGCGTTCAGAAAAGTGATGCTGCATTCGTTGAACAACTCGAAGTGTGCCCCGCCCCTCGTCATCTCAGCGCAGGCGCTGAAAAGATGCGCTTCCAGGCTCCCCCCTTTACCCGTCATCCCGCGATGGCGGCAACCCACAGGAGGGCGGTGGCCGGTGGGTCCCCGATCAAGTCGGGGATGACTGTCTGTTGGGGCTGAAGCTCATCGATAGCGAGAAGAGATAAAAGAGGCCACGGGCTAGGGAGACGGCGTCAACCTACGACCCATCGGGGCGCGAGTTCGGCGGCCCGGATCTATCTGCGACCCGCATGGTTCGGTGTCTACCTTTCCGCGCGTCCTCTCCTCCATTTCCGTCTGCCCCCCTCCCCATGCCTACCTGCGATACCTGCGGCAACGAATACGACAAATCCTTCACCGTCACCACGTTCGCGGGCGACCAGTACGTGTTCGACTCCATCGAGTGCGCCGCCCAGAAGCTCGCGCCGAACTGCAAGAACTGCGGCGTCCGCATCCTCGGCCACGGGCTCGAATCCGACGGCACCTATTTTTGCTGCGATCACTGCGCCCAGAAATCCGGCGTCACCGGGCTGAACGACCGCGTCTGACAGTGCCGGCCGCCTTCGCCGCCACCGAAGCCGCAATCAGCAACGGGTCTACGGCCGGCGCGATCGGCGGGTTGTAGATGAGGTCTACTTCGTCGGCGATCTGCCGCGCCGTGTAGCCCTCGCGGATGAGCGGGACGAGCACGTCGGCCCGGAGCCCGGCACCTTCCTGCCCGACGAGTTCGCCGCCGAGCAATCGCCCCGTCCCGCGCTCGACGACGAACCGGACCCAGATCGGCTTCGACTTCGGGTAGACCTTCGTCCGCGACCAGTGGCGGATCGTGCTCGCCACGGCGTCGAACCCGGCCTCCCGCGCTTCCTCCAGCCCCAGCCCGACGCGGGCCGACTCCACCCCGAACGCGCAGACGCCGACGGCGCCGGTGATCGGGGCGAACGTGGCGCGGTCGCCCCGGCCTTGCCGCGCCGCGTTCCGCGCCGCCACGCGAGCCGAGCGTCGGCCGACGGGCGCGAGCGGGACGTAGACCGGCTTCCGGCGAAGGATGTGGGGCACTTCGATGCAGTCGCCGCAGGCCCAGACGTTCGCGACGTTTGTCTGCATCCCATCGTCCACGGCGATCGCGCCCGTGGCGCCGAGCTTCACGCCGGCGGCGCGGGCCAGCTCCGTGCGCGGCTCCAGCCCGATCGCGACGAGCACGAGGTCGCAGCCGATGATCTCTTTCTTATCCGTGTGCACGGCCTTCACGCGCCCCCACCGATCCGTCGCAAACGCCGTCGGAACTTCGCCACGGACGACGACGCCGCCGGCGCGAACGGCCTCGCTGACGGGCGCGCTCAGGTCGTCGGAGAGCGTGCCCGGAAGGACGCGGCCCGCCCGTTCGAGGATCGACACGCGGACGCCGCGCGAGCGGAGCGCCTCCGCCATTTCGAGCCCGATGTAGCCGCCGCCGACGACGACGGCGTGCCGCACCGGTTCGGCGTCGAGATACGCTTTGATGGCGATGGCATCCTCGTAGGTCCGCACGGCGAACACGTTCGGTGCGTCCTCCCCGTCGAGCCCGAGGCGGCGCGGCCGGGCGCCGACGGCGAGGACGAACCGGTCGAACCGCTCGTCGTGGACGCTACCAAAGTCGAGGGCTTCGACGGTGAGCGAGCGCTCGCGCGGGCGGATCGCCGTCACCCGGTGGCGCGTCTTCACGGTCCCGCCGCGCGTCGCCTCGAACTCGCGCGGCGTCAGCACTTCGAGGTCGGCCTCCTCCCCGATCAAGCCGCCGACGAAGTACGGGATCTCGCACGCGCCGACCGAGATGTGCGGTCCCTGCTCGAAGAGCACGACCTCGGCCTCGGGGTTCGTGCGGAGGGCTTCGGCGGCGGCGGCGGGGCCAGCAGCGAGGCCCCCGATGATGGCGATGCGCATGGGGCGGCGGGCGGCGAGAGACATGGGGAAACGCGGCAGCTATGATACGTCCCGCCCTAATCGGCGCGCTACTCCGGCGGCGGCGTGGCGAGGGCGTCGTGAGCCGTCTCGACCGCCGTCGGGTGGTGGTGCTCGTGGGTGTCGGGTTCGAGGTGGGACGTAACGAGCACGTCGTCTTTGGGGAAGAGGCTGCGAATGGCGGTCTCCACGGACGTAGCGCGGGCGTGGGCCTCGGTGATCGAGAGCGCCGGCGGGAAGAGGAGGTGGACCTCGACCCAGACCTGATCGTTGACGCGGCGGTGGCGGAGTTGGTGCCACCCCATCACCGTCCCGCGCACCTCGGCCTCGTGGAGTCGCTCGACGATCTGCGCCGTGTCCCCCGCCTCGACCTTCTCCATCAGCCCCTCGTACGACCGGCGGAGCAGGCGGACCGACGTCCAGATAATGTTCGCCCCGACGAGAATCGCCACGACGGGGTCGAGCCACAAGATGTCCGTCACCCAAACGAGCCCGAGGCCGACGAGCACGCCGAGGCTCGTCCACATGTCGGTCAGCACGTGCTGACCGTTCGCCACGAGCACAATCGCGTTGTGCCGCTTGCCGACGCGGATGAGCCCGATCCCGAGTACGGCGTTGATCCCCGCGAGCACGGCCGTGATGAGGAGCCCAACGCCGAGCTGCTGCAGCTCCGGCCCGGTGATGAGCGCGTCGGCCGCCGTCACGATGATGGCAACGGCGGCGACGGCGATCAACAGACCCTCGAAGGCACTCGAGAAGTACGCGATTTTGCCGTGGCCGTAGGGGTGCGCCGGATCGGGGGGCTGCGCGGCGTACCACAGGCTGACCGCAGCAATGCCCGTCGCGAAGAGGTGGATCACCGACTCCAGCGCGTCGGAGAGGATCGCCGTCGAGCCCGTGATAAAGAAGGCGGCGAGCTTGCCCACGAGCATCAGCACAGCGACGCCGAGGCTCGCGGTCATGGCGAGCTTGCGCTGATCGCGCGCGGCGG
The DNA here is from genome assembly GCA_039944855.1 of Rhodothermales bacterium. Classification (NCBI taxonomy): domain Bacteria; kingdom Pseudomonadati; phylum Rhodothermota; class Rhodothermia; order Rhodothermales; species Rhodothermales bacterium. The sequence continues at coordinate 135,335 of JBDUXZ010000029.1, forward strand.
ACGGAGACGATGCGGACATAAGCAGCGGGGACGGGCTGAAAGGTACGACCTCCCCGTCGCTCCTCCGTGCGCGGCCCCGCCGGTTGCATGGGACCGCCCTATCGGTTTAATTGCACCGCTCCGCCCACCCACACGCCGACCCCGTCCATGCCGCTCACGGCCTCCGAATCCACCACGAAGATCCCCTTCTGCGGATCGCCCCGCCCGACGCTCGGCGTCGAGCTCGAAGTCCAGATCCTCGACCCGGCCACGATGAACCTCACGTCGGGCTCGCTCGCCATCCTCGACCGCGTGAACGTGAACGGCGTCGAGCACCCGAAGATCAAGCAGGAGCTGACGCAGTCGACGGTCGAGGTCATCACCGGCATCTGCGAGACGGTCGACGAAGCCCGCGCCGACCTCGCCGCGACGCTCGAAGAGGTCTACGCCATCGGCGACGAGGTCGGGCTCGCGTTCGCCCTCGCCGGGACGCACCCGTTCGGGCAGTGGCGCGACCAGGAGATTTTCCCGAACGAGCGGTACGAGATGCTCGTCGAGCGCATCCAGTGGCCCGCGCGGCGGCTGCTGATCTACGGGCTCCACGTCCACGTCGGCGTGAGCAGCGGGGAGAAGGCCATCGCCATCACAAACGCGCTCACGACGTACATCCCGCACCTCCTCGCCCTCTCCGCCTCCAGCCCCTTCACCGACCACGAGGATACCGGGCTGGCCTCGGCGCGGAGCAAGATCTTCGAGGGGATGCCGACCGCCGGCCTCCCGTACCGCCTCGCCAACTACGGCGAGTTCCAGTCGTTCATGAACACGCTGATCCGCGCCGGCGCCATCCAGTCGGTCCGCGAGATCTGGTGGGACATCCGCCCGCACCCGAACTTCGGCACGATCGAGGTCCGCGTCTGCGACGTGCCCTCGACGCTCACCGAAGTCGCCGCCCTCTCGGCGCTCATCCAGAGCCTCGTCGCCTGCCTCAGCGAGCACTACGACGAAGGGCACTACATGACCATCCTCCGCCCGTGGATCGTCCGCGAGAACAAGTGGCGGGCGGCCCGCAGCGGGCTCGGCGCCGAGATCATCACGGACAACGAGGGCGGACGCGCCCCGCTCCGGCAAGAGATCGAAGCCCTCGTCGAGAACCTCGGCTCGTTCGCGCAGAAGCTCGGCTGCTACGACGAACTGCAGGACGTCCGGACGATCCTCCGCGACGGAGCCTCGTACGAGCGGCAGCGCCGGGCCTATGCCGAGACCGGTTCGCTCGAAGCCATCGTCCGCGCGCTCGCCACCGAGATGCGCGCCGACGTGATGAAGGGCGCGACTCCATAAAAAAGCGGGAGGGGTTACGGCCCCTCCCGCTTTTGTTACGGCGTTTCGCTCGGGCGCATGCTCCTCAGCGAATCACCGTGAGTCGACCGCTCTGGACGAGGGTGTCCGCCGCGGTCTCCGCCGTGAGGCGGTAGAGGTAGGCCCCAGACGGCAGCGATCCCGCGTCGATCCGGACCTCCTGCGCCGTGCCGGCTGCCTTCAGTGCGGGCGCGGTCTGCAGCACCCGCCGTCCGAGCACGTCGAAGACTTCGACGCTGACGCGGGCGTCTGTGCCGAGATCGAACTGCACCGTCGTCGCGGCCTGCACCGGGTTCGGATACGCGCCGCGGAGCGTGAACGCCGTCGGCGATACGGCTCCGTCCTCGTTCGACACGGCACCTATCGGCAGCAGCGCCGTCGTGCCGTCGGGGAAGACGGCGAGCAGGCCGAAGGCCGGGCCGTTCTGGTCGTTCTCCGGCGAGAGGAAGCCCGAGGCAAGCACGGTCAGCGCTACGCCGGCCGCACCGCTGAGGTCGGCGGCGAACGTGGCCGCGACCGTCGTGCCGTCGGCGAGCGTCACGTCGAGCGTGTACGCGCCGGCCGGGACGCCGATGTAGTCCGTGATGTCGCCGTACGTCGCGTCGTCGACGAGCGTCGCCACGTCGCGGGCGATCACGTCGACGGTCGGCGCGTCGGTGGCGCCGTGGACGACGCTGAACTGCACCTCGTCTTCTTCCGTCGACGCTTCCTGCGCGTCGTCGTCCACGAAGAGCGTGAACGCAATCGGCTCGCCCGACGGGTTCGCTTCGAACTGGCTCGGATCGAGCACGCCGTTCGCGATCACCGAGTACGTCGCACCCGGAAGGAGGACGACGGGGAACGTCGCGAGCCCATCGTCGGCGCTGTCCGAGTCGCCCGGCGCTACCGTGATCGAGAGCGTCGTGTTCGCCGGCAGGTCGATGAACGGCGTGGCGGCGCGGAAGGCGAGGTCGCCGATCGCGGGCTCATCCGTGCTCACCTCTTCGATGTAGATATCGACGACGGCCGCAGCGGGGTCGGCGGCGTTGTGGATCACCTGCACGCGGGCATCGGTGAGCTGCGGCAGGAGCGCCGTCGTGCCATCGGCGAAGACGGCGAGCAGGCCGAAGGCTTCACCGTTCTGATCGTTGTCGGGCGAGAGGAAGCCGGAGGCGAGGACGGTCAGCGCCGCACCCGCCGCGCCACGGAGGTCCGCTTCGAACGTCGCGACGATCACGTCGTTGGCCTCGTCGGGCGTGACATCGAGTAGGTAGCGGCCTTCAGGCACGCCGATGTACCCGGTGAGGTCGCCGTACGTCGCGCCGTCGACGAGCGTCGCCACGTCGCGGGCGATCACGTCGACCGCCGGCGCGTCGGTCGCGCCGTGGACGACGTTGAGTTGAATCTCGCCGGCCGTGTCGCTGTCCTCCTGCCCCGCTCCGTTGACGAAGAGCGTGAAGGCAATCGGCTCCCCGCTCGGGTTCGCCTCGAACTGGCTCGGGTCGAGCACGCCGTTCGCGATGAGCTGATACGTCTCGCCCTCTTCGAGCGTGTACTCGAAGGACGCGAGCCCGTCATCGGCGTTGTTGGAATTGCCGGGCGCGACGGTTACGGTCAGCGCGACGCCGGCCGGTACGGTCACGTACGGCGTGGCGGTGCGGAAGGCGAAGTCGTCGATGAACGGCTCCTCGGTGCTGACCTCCTCGACGTAGACGTCGACGACGGCGGCGCCGGGGTCGGCGGCGTTGTGGATCACCTGCAAGCGCGCGCCACCAGCGGCTTCGAGGAGCTGGCCGCGAACTTCGCCGCTCGGATTCCCGACCGAGTGGACGTTGACGTAGTACAGCCCTGCCGCGAGGTCGTCGGCCTGCGCCTGCGTCAGCGTGAACGAGTTGTTGCCAGGCTCGAACGTGCCGCCGCGATTGTCCCCGTCGAGCGTCGGGTCGAGCGGGAAGATGACGGGACCGTTCGCGTCGGCGGCGCCCCGGTGGATGTGGGCGCCGACGGCCGTGTTGAAGTCGGTCTCGAGCCCTTCGAAGCTGCCGCTCACCGTCAGCGAAAGCCCGTCGAGCACGGCCTCGACCGCGCCGGAGGCGTCGGTGTCGACGGGCGGGACTTCGTTCGCCCCGGCGAGATCGGCGGTGAACGTCTGCGCCCATGCCGGGGTCGCAGCGAAGAAGAGGAGCGCGACGGAGAGTGCAGCGAGCGCCCCGCGAGATGCAGAGTAGAAGTTAGACATGATGCCTCCATGCAAGAGTAAGGGAGAGCCCCGACGCCTCGAAGTGAACCACGTGAGCGGGCGCCTGGCGAGTTGTCATCCCCATTACCCGTCGCCATGCGGCGATGACTACCTACCATCAACTAAAACAGAGGCAAAAGAAAACCGGCGCAACGGAGAAATCCCGTTGCGCCGGTCATTACGTCTCCCAGCGTTTGCCGGAGAGAACGTCCGTTCTCTCGACGACGCGCGCTGTGGAGCACTACGGCAGGAGCACGGCGTCGATGGCGTGGATGACGCCATTCGACACGTCCACGTTCGGCACCACGACGGTGACGGTATTGTTGGCCCCGACGAGCGAGACGGTGCTGCCGGTAATGTCGACGGTCAGCGTGCCGCCGCCGAGCGTAGTGAGCACCTGCCCGTCGCTGAGGTCCGAGGCGAAGGCTTCGCCCTCGACCACGTGGTAGAGCAGGATGTCATCTAGGTCGTCCCGCGCAAGGAGCTCTTCGGCCGTCACGTTGAGCGCGGCGAGGAGGTCGGCGAAGGCCTGCTCCGTCGGCGCAAAGACCGTGAACGGGCCGTCGCCCTGGAGGTCGTCGACGAGGCCGGCCGCGCCGAGCGCCGCGACGAGCGTGTCAAAGCCCTGCAGCACCGCCACGTCCGTGACGTCGAGGTTCTGCGTCAGCACGCCGCTGATGAGGTGGACGACGCCGTTCGAGGCCTCGATGTCGGTCTGAACGATCTCGACGCCGTTGACGCTCGCGCCGCCGTCGAGGTCGATCGTGAGCGTGCTGCCCTCGACGGTCGTGACGGTCTGTCCGTCGGTGAGGTCGGCGGCGAGGATGCGGCCGGGGATGACGTGGTAGGTCAGCACCTTCTGGAGGAGGGCCTGGTTGCCGGAGGCGAGGAGCCGGGCGACCTGGTCCTGGTCGAGCGCGGCGAAGGCGCTGTTGACCGGGGCGAAGACGGTGAACGGGCCGTTGCCGTTGAGGGTGGAGACGAGCTCGGCGGCTTGAAGCGTGGTGACGAGCGTGCTGAGGTCGGGCGTGGCCTGCGCGACCTCGACAATCGTCTGCCCGTCGTCGTCATCGGCGTCGTCGCTGTCGCACGCGGCGAAGCTGAAGGCGAAGACGGGAAGCAAGAGCAGCGTGAGGAGGCGGTGGAATCGTAGGTGGGTCATCGGTGTGGGGTATGTGTCCAAGAGGAGTGAACTGCATCCCCTCTACCCGTCACCGCCCGAGCATACCCATCGGCCCCGAAAAGAAATCAGAGCCCGACCCGCAGCGTGACGACGGGCTGGATCCCGAGCCCGGTCCGCGCTACGGCCTCGAACCCTTCCCCAACCGGCCGCAGGCTGTAGTCGAGCACGTTCGCCCGGTCGAGCACGTTGAGCACGTCGACGGTGAGCGCCACGCTCGTGCCCGCCACGCGGCGGCTGTAGCCCACGCCGAGGTCGACCTCGTAGAGCGCGGGGAGGGCGCGCTCCTCCGGCAGCCCGATCTCGCCGCCGTTGCCGTGGAACGCGAGGAAGTCGTAGTACGCCTGCCGGTAGCCCCACGTCCGGCCCCACACGCCGCGCCCGCGCAGCCGCGTCACGAACCCGGTGCCGAGGTCGAGGTCGGCGCTGAGTTGGAGGCGGTGCGGCTGGTTCCACGGCGCCGGCTGCGTGCGCCCGTCGAAGCGGGACGGGAAGGTGCGGCGGGAGTAGCTGTAGTCGTAGCCGAGGCCGAGGCGGACGCGGCCTGTCTCGCGTTCGAGCCGGGCGCCGCCGCCGTACGCGAATCCGCGCGCCGCGCCGATGAACGAGGCCTGGGCGGCGTCGGCTTCGAAGCTGGCGCTGTGATCAAGGAGCGCGCCGTAGTCGAGCGCGAGGAGGTGCGGGAGGTGCTTGTAATACGTCTCGCCCCGGACCGTCCACCCGGCCGCGGGCGCGGCGAACCCCTCGGCGGCGAGGTGGAGCGCGCGCGGCGGCATGAGGCTCGCATCGACGGGCAGCCAGAACCGTACGCTCGGCACGATCGCGCTCGGCCCCACGCTCGTCACGTCGAACTGGTTCACGAACTGGCGGTAGAGCCCGGCGGCGAGGCGTACGGCGTACGGCCCGACGGGGCCGCGCTCGGCATCGTAGCGGAGGGCGACGCGCGGCTCGGCGTAGACGGCGGCGCGGTCCGGCACCCACGTCATCCGAAGCCCGGCTTCGAGCGTCGTCCGGCGCGAAACATGGACGCGGTCGGTGACGAAGGCGGCGACGCGGCCGAGCGTGCTCGCGCTCCGCAGCGGCCGGAGGTAGGGATTGTCGAGGTGGAAGGCGTGATCCACGACGGCGCCCTCGACGCCGACCTCGACGAGGTGCGTCGGCGACAGGCTGTAGTCGAGCCCGGCCTCGGCGACCCACTCGGTGAAGCGGTTGCCGTCGTCGGGGAGCGGCTCGGCGGCGAGGGCGTCGCGGAGCGCCGTCTCGAAATCCGAGATCGAGCCCGTCTCCGGCGCATAGCCGATGTCGGCCGCGTCGAGCGCCTGATAGCCGTGAGCGAGTGTGTGGTGGCTGGCGCGGACGCCGGCGTATCCGAGCGCCCGCGCGCCGAGGAGCGACTCGACCCGGACCCGCCCGGTCGTGTTCGTCCAGCGGTAGCGGTCGCGGCTGAGCGTGAGTTGCTCCGGGCTCTCCGCCGCGCCGAAGCCCGCCGCTAACAGCTCCGTCTCTACTTCGTTCGAGCCGCGATACGCCGAAGCGCGCAGCGTACGGAACGGGCCGAGCTTGACGCGGACCGCCGCGTGGAGGTCGGTGAACGCTACGTCCGAGCCGTGGCGGTGCGGCTGGAAGGTGAGTTCGTCGCTCGCTCCGCCGGACGGCGTCGCCACAGAAATCAGGAGGGGGTCGATGTCGTTCCAGTGGCGGAGCGCCGCGTCGAGCGTGCCGGGCCGGTAGAGGCTCCACAAGCTCGTCCGCGCGGCCGCCATCGCCGCCACGTTTGCGCTGCCGCCGCCGACGTGGACGTTCGCGCTGTACGGGTCGAGCTGGGCCGTGGCCGCGAGCGGGCCGTTCCCGAGCGCCTGGTCGATCTCGACCACGCCCGCCGTGTAGCTCCCGTGCGCCGCGCCGAAGCCCGCCTTCCGCACGGTGAGCCGCTCGACCGCGAGCGGGCTGAACGCGGTGAGCACACGTCCGAGCGAGACGGGGTCGAAGACCGGCGCGCCGTCGAGCGTGGTGACGTGCTCGCCGGCCTCGCCGCCCTGGATGCTGAGGTCGGCGAGGAGCGGGCGGTCGGCGATGCCGAGGAGCGTGCGGGCGCTGCGGGCGGCGTCGGCCGGGCCGAGCGTGGCGGCCTGCGACTCGGCGGCGGAGAGGTCGGACTGGCCGGGGAGCGCGGACGGCGCCCGTTGCTGCAACCCGTCCACGACGACGGGCGACGCGGCGAACGGCTTCGGCCGGAGCGCGATTCGATGGCGCGCCCGCCCGTCGGCCGGCACCCACACGCGCTCCGCCACCGGCTCGTATCCGATGAACGACGCCGTCACGCGGTACGGCCCCGGTTCGAGCGCCGAGAACGTGAACATCCCCGCCGCGTTCGCCGCCATGCCTGCCGAGGCATCGGCGAGGAGCACGCTCGCGCCCGGCAGCGGCTCGCCCGTGTCGCCGTCCACGACGATGCCCGCGAGGCTGCCGTACTGCGGAACCTGCTCGGCGCGCTCAATAACGACGTACGTGCCCGACGAGAGCTGGTAAAAGTCGAGTCCCGCGCTCTCGACGATGCAGCGAAGGAGCGCTTCGGCGCTGGCGTCCGTCCGGCGGCAGAACGTCCGTTCGGCGCCGATCTCGTCGCCGTAGACGAGGCTGATGTCGGTGAGCGCGACGAGTTCTTCGAGCGCCTGCTCCAGCGGTACGTCGCGGAGCGCGAGGGAATACGCCGCCTCCTGCGCCTGCGCCGGGAGGGCGAGGCACGTCAGCAGGACGAGGGCGCAGCGGCGGAGAAGCATCGGTCGGCGGCGGGTGGGCGGCTCAGTACACCTCGAAGCCCCGGCTGGTTCGGCGGTAGCGGAGGTCGCGCGCCGTGCAGAGGTCGCGCAGGATCGCCTCGGCGTCGGTCGGCTGCGGGAAGTAGAGCGTGAGCGTGTCGCCTGCGGCGTCCGGCGCGTTCAGCGTGATCTCGACAGCGAAGCGGCGTTCGAGTTCGGCGAGGACGGCGGCGAGCGGGACACCCTGCGCGGCGAAGCCTCGGCTCCGCCACGCGAGGGCCTGCGCTACGCCTGAGGCCTCGACCGTCGGCACGCCGCCGACCACGCGGGCGCGCTCCCCAGCGTCGAGCACGACGGCCTCGGCCGCCGCCGTGCCGTCGACCTGCACGCGGCCTTCGGCGACGGTCACTACGGTCGAGCCGTCGCGCGTCCGCACGTTGAACGCGGTCCCGAGCACACGGACGCGGGCGTCGGCCGTCTCGACGACGAACGGCCGCCCGTCCGTCTCGACGTCGAAATAAGCCTCGCCGACGAGGCGGACCGCCCGCGTTTCGGCGGCGATGAACGGGAGCCGCCAGAACGCGCGGGGATATTCGATGGCCGAGCCGCTGTTGAGCTCGACCGTCGAGCCGTCGGGGAGGGCGACGGTCGTGAACGAACCGGCCGGTGCCGTGACCGATACCGGCGCGCTGAGGTAGACCCAGCCCGCCACGGCGAGCAGAGCGGCGAGCACCGGCGCGAGGATGCGAACCCGGCGACGCTCGCTCCGGCGTGGGGCGCGGTCGGCAGCCCGGTCGGCCGTGCGGCGGCTGGCGGGCGCGTCGAGCGTTGCGGCGCGGAGGCGGTCCCACGCTGCGCCGTCGGCGTCCGACGGCTCGGGGGCCGCTTCGCCGAGGAGGTCCCACACACGCGCGAGTTCGGCGGCGTCGGGCTCGTCCCGCAGGCGGGCGTCGAGTTCGGGGGGGATGGGCGTGCGCTTCTTCATCGCTGGATCAGGCTCGGCTCGTAGGCGGCCGTACAGTCCCGTAAATACTTGAGGGCTTTCACGAGGTGGTTGTTGACGGTGCGGGGCGAGACCTCCATCACGTCGGCGATCTCGTCGTGGCTGAGGCCGTCGAAGCGGCTCAGCGTGAGGGCTTCGCGCTGGCGCTCGGGCAGTTCCGCGATCCACGCGTCGAGGTGGCGGCGGAGCTCGCGGCCCTCGGCGTGGGCGTCGGGCGTCGGTTCGCGGTAGACCTCGGGGTCGTAGTCGGTGAGGAGGTCACGGCGGGTCTGGCGGTCGCGGACGCGGTTGAGGGCGAGGTTGCGGACGGTCCGGTAGAGCAGCGCCTTCAGCGAGCGGTTCGGGTCGAGCGTGGCGCGGCGTTCCCAGATGCGGACGAAGGCGTCCTGCACGAGGTCGTGCGCCGCCACCGCATCGTGGGTGTACGTCGTGGCGTAGCGGACGAGCGCGCCGTGCGTGGCGCGGAACACGGCCTCGAAGGCGTGCGGGTCCGACGCGGCGAGCCGTCGGCACCAGGCGGCGAACGGGTCGGTGTCGGGGAGCGGATCGGAGGACACGAAAGCCGGGGCGGGCAGCGTGAGGGTGAGGGCGCGCATAGGCCGGGGAGCGAGTTCACCGAGAATACCCGGGACCGCTCGGTCGTGACTACCGAGACGGCGCGCGGCACGTCCAATGCGTTAATACGCCATAGGGTACGGACGATATACCGTAGGTTGGGCAACAGCCCCGGAAGCCCTTCCACCTGCGCCGTCGCTGCGCAAACCTCGCCTTCCATCGGGCGTACACCCCGTGCTCACGCTCCGCTCGCTCCTCCCATTCCCGACGTGCATTCCAGTCCCGTCCTCTCGATCCCCTCGGCCCACACCGACGAAGGCTTCCACGATCTGCTGATCGAGCTTCGCCGCCACCTCCACCAGTACCCGGAGGTCGGATTCCGTGAGCACGAGACGTCCCGCTACCTCCGCGCCTGCCTCGAAACCTACGGGTTCGAGATCCACGGCCCCCTCGCCGGGACGGGATTCTACCTCGACATCGAGGGTGCCCATCCCGGCCCGACCGTCGCGTACCGGACCGAGCTCGACGCGCTCCCGATGCAGGACGCGAAGACGTGCGCCTACGCCTCGACCGTCGCCAACATGGCGCACCTCTGCGGTCACGACGCCCACATGGCCGTCGCCGTCGGCGTGGCGCTCCTGCTCGACGAGCGGCGCGACGCCCTCTACGGCACCGCCCGCATCCTCTTCCAGCCGAACGAGGAGAGCACCCCCTCCGGCGCGCCCCGCATGATGGCCGACGGCGTGCTCGACGCTCGACCCGGCCAGCGCGACGGCGCCGTCCGCGAGATCTTTTGCATCCACGTCGACTCCAGCCTCGACGTCGGCCGCTTCGGGCTCCGCACCGGCGCCATTACCGCGGCGACGGCACCGTGGGAGGTCCGAATCACGAGCGGCGGTTCGGGGCATTCCGCCCGGCCGTACGAGACCGTCGACACGGTGTGGCTGGCGACGCAGATCCTCAACACGTTCTACCAGCTCCCCGGTCGCATCCACGACGCGCGCCGCACGGCCGTGCTCACCGCCTGCCGCTTCCGCGCGGGCGAGGCGCTCAACGTCATCCCCTCGGAGGTCGAGTTCGGCGGCACGCTCCGGTGCGTGGACTTCGACGCGCTCCACTTCCTCGCCGACAAGATGCAGGCCGTCGCCGAAGAGATGGGCGCGCTCTACGACGCGCAGATTCAGTTCGACATCGACGACAACCTCCCGCCCGTCGTCAACGACGCCGCGCTCGTCGAGACTGTCCGCGACCTCATCGTGGAGCAGCACGGCAAGGCCGCGGTGCACACGATCCCCGAGCCGAGTATGGGCGGCGAGGACTTCGCGTTCTACGCGCAGGAGATCCCCGGCATGCTCCTCCGCGTCGGCACGCGGAGCGGGAAGGAGACGAGCTACCCGCTCCACCACGCCCTCTTCGACGTGACCGAGGAGGCGCTGCCCGCCGCCGCTCACCTCATGGCCGACGTGATCGCTCAACGCCTGTCCATTGGGGGCTGACATCGTTCCATCCGGCGGCGTCACGCGGGTCGGACACTCGTCGTCTGCACTTCGGAGGCTCGGGTAACGGTGCGTTTGTTCGCTGCCTTCGCTCGCGGCTCCACCGTATACTGTGCGCCGACGCCGGGCACCTCTCCGGCCCCGCTCCTCCGTTGACCGTTTCGCGCCGCTATGTCCGGGCTCCGCCGCGCCCTCCCCCTCCTCCTCGCCCTCCTCTGGACCTCGGCCGCCCTTGCCCAAGTGCAGGACGACTTCGCCGACGGCGACTTCACCGCCGACCCCGCGTGGACGGGCGACACCGACCGCTTCACTGTCGTCCCGTTCGGCGCTGACTTCGCGCTCCGCTCGGACGGGCTCGCCGCGTCGGATACGATCGCGCTCGCCACGGCGTCGAGCGTCGCATCCGGCCGGTGGACGTTCACGTTCCGCTGGGAAGCCAACCTCACGAACGCGAACGGTACGCGCGTCTACCTCATCGCCGACACGCCGGAGCTGACGGGTGAGGTGCAGGGCTATTACGTCCAACTCGGTACGAACAACTCCGACGAGGTCCGGCTCTACCGGCAAGACGGCCCGGCGACGTCCCGCACCGAACTCGGCGCAAGCGCCGGGCCGGTTGTGGTCGGCGACGAGGGGACGGTGGCGGTCGAGGTGTTGCGCGACGACAGCGGGACGTGGCAGGTTAACGTAGACGGCGCGCCCGTCATCACGGGGGTGCAGGACGACACGTACGCCACGAGCGCCGCGCTCGGCGTGTGGCTCAAGCACTCGTCGGCGAATGGCGCGGCCTTTTTCTGGGACGACTTCCTCGCCGATCCCGACGCGGGCGACCTCTCCCCGCCCGTACCGCTCAGCGTCGCGGTGCAGGACGGCGGCGGCACGCTCCTCGTCCAGTTCGACGAAGCGCTCGCCCCGACGACGATTCAGCCGGCCAACTTCTCGCTCGACAACGGCGTCGGTGCCCCGAGCACGGCAGCGATCGCCGGACAGGGCGACGCGGTCCGGCTCACGTTCGCCACGCCGATCCCGTCGGGCGACTACACGCTCTCGATCAGCGAAGTCTCCGACACGGAGGGCAACGTCGTCCCACCGGGCACGACGATTGGGTTCACGTTCGAGGCCGACACCATGCCGCCCGACCTCGTCAGCGCCGAAGCCCTCGACGCAACGACCATCGCCGTCACCTTTAGCGAGCCCGTCGACGGCCTCGACCCGTCGCTCTACGACGTCGCGCCCGGCATCGGAGCGCCGAGCGAGGTCGTGGCGATCCCCGAGAATCCGCAGACGGAATACTTCCTCTTGCTGGACCAACCGCTACAGTCGGGCACCCTGTACACCGTCACGGCGACGAACGTCGCCGACACCGAAGGGAACGTGCAGCCGGAGACCTCGGCGAGCTTCTTCTTCGGCGATTTCGACACGCCCGACGTGCGCGACATCGTCGTCAACGAGATCCTCTACGACCCGCCGGAGGTGAACACGAACGAGTTCGTCGAGCTGCTCAACCGGACCGACGACCAGACCTTCGACCTCAGCCAGCTCACGTTCTCGGACAACACATCGAACCCCGTCCCGCTCACCGGCGAGCCGACGGCGCTCGGCCCCGGGGAGTACGTCGTGCTCGTCCGCAACGCCGACGCCTTCCAGCAGCGGTTCCCCGGCGTGCCGTTCCTCGCCGTCGCCGGCTTCCCCGCGCTCAACAACGATGGCGATACGCCGACGATCCGGCTCGGCGACACCGTGATCGACGCTGTGCCGTACGCCGCGAACTGGGGCGGTAATGATGCCTCGCTCGAACGCCGCGACCCCGACGGCCCGAGCACGAGCGCCACGAACTTCGCCACGACGACGGACCCGCGCGGCGGAACGCCCGGCGAGCAGAACACCGCGTTCGAAGTCGACACGGCGCCGCCCGCACCGCTCGACGCCGACGTGAGCGGCGATGGGCAGACCGTCACCGTCTTCTTCGACGAGCCGCTCGATCCGGCGACCGTCGTGCCCGGCAACTTCGTGCTTGACGGCGGCGCACCGGCCGTGACGAACGCGGGCTACGACGCCGACGCCACGGCCGCCGTGCTGACGCTCGCCGCCCCGCTCGCGCCCGGCAGCTACACCCTCACGATCACCGGCATCGCCGACGAGCGCGGCAACGCCACTGACGGCGCCACCGTTGGCGTGAGCTACGACCCCGACGTGACGCCGCCCGCCCTCGCCTCCGTCAGCGCGCTCGACGCGACGACCGTCGCCGTCGTGTTCTCCGAGCCGGTGGACGCGGCCTCGGCCGGCGATCCGGCGAACTATTCCATCGACAACGGCATCGGGCAGCCCGCGAGCGTGGCCGTCGCGCCGGGCGGCAACCCGGCCCGCGTCGTCCTCACGCTCGGCGCGCCGCTCGACGGGCCGCAGACGTACACGCTGACCGTCACGAACGTCGCCGACCTCAGCGGGAACGTGCTCGGCTCCGACAGCGCCGACTTCTTCTTCGGCGAGGGCGATGTGCCCGAGCCGCGCGACCTCGTCGTCAACGAGATCATGTACGACCCGCCGGCGGTGAGCTCGAACGAGTACGTCGAGCTGTTCAACCGCTCCGACAAGACGTTCGACCTCAGCGACTTTACGCTCTCCGACCTCACCGCGACGGTCCCCGTCGCCGCCGATCCCATCTTCCTCCTGCCGGGCGAATACACCGCGCTCGTCCGCGACGCCGCGGCGTTCCAGCAGCAGTTCCCCGGCGTGCCGTTCCTCGCCGTCCCCAACTTCCCCGCGCTCAACAACAGCGGCGGCGACGCCGTCGTGATCCGCCACGCGCCGAGCGGTGTCCGCGTCGACTCCGTCCGGTACCAGACGAGTTGGGGCGGGACCGACGCTTCGCTCGAACGCCGCAGCCCCGACGGCCCGAGCAACGTCGCGAGCAACTGGGCCACCTCGCTCGATCCACGCAGCGGCACGCCGGCGGCGCCGAACTCCGTCCCGCCCGACACCGATCCGCCGCAGCCGACCGACGCCGACATCGCCTCCAACGGCCTCACGCTCACCATCTCCTTCGACGAGCCGCTCGCCGAAGCCACCGTCACGCCCGGCGCGTTCACGATCACCGACGGCCCGGCCGTCCTCACGGCCGAGTACCTGGACGACGACGACCCCGCCGTCGCGCTGACGCTCGCGAGCGCGCCCGCGCCCGGCACCTACACCGTCACGATTTCCGGCGTCACCGACCAGCTTGGCAACGTCGCTCAGGGTCTGCAGATCGGCTTCACCTTCAGCCCCGACCTCACGCCGCCCGCGCTCGTCCAGGTCGCCGCGCTCGATGCGACGACGGTCGAGGCCTTGTTCTCCGAAGCTGTCGATCCAGCGTCGGCCGGGACCGCGGGGAATTACGCCGTGTCCGGCGGGATCGGCGCGCCGGCCTCTGTCGCGGTGGCCCCGGCCGGCGATGCGCGGCGCGTGGTCCTCACGCTCGCGACCCCACTCGCCGCGCAGCAACAGTACACGCTCACCGCATCGAACATCGCCGACACCGAAGGGAACGTGCTCGGCGAGGGCAGCGCCGACTTCTTCTTCGGCGAGGGCGACGTGCCCGAGCCGCGCGACCTCGTCGTGAACGAGATCATGTACGACCCGCCGGCGGTGAGCTCGAACGAGTACGTCGAGCTGTTCAACCGCTCCGACAAGACGTTCGACCTCAGCGACTTCACGCTCGCCGATCTAAGCGACACCGTCGCCATCACCGACGCGCCTCGCTTCGTGCTGCCGGGCGAGTACGCCGTCCTCGTGAACAACCCCGAGGCGTTCGCTGCCGCCTTCCCCGGCGTCCCGTTCGTGGAAGTCGCCAATTTCCCCACGCTCAACAACTCTGGCGATGCGGTCGTGATCGCCTATGCGGCGGGCGATACCCGGATCGTGACGGATTCCGTCCGCTATCAGACGGCGTGGGGCGGGATCGACGCTTCGCTGGAGCGCCGTAGCCCCGAGGGTCCGAGCAACGTCGCGAGCAACTGGGCGACCTCGCTCGACCCGCGCAGCGGCACGCCCGGCGAGGCCAACTCCGTCCCGCCCGACACCGACCCGCCGACGCTCGTCGACGTGGACGTGGAGGCTGACGGCACGACCCTGGCGGTGACGTTCGACGAGCCGCTCGCCGCGGCGACCGTGACGCCCGGCGCGTTCAGTCTCAGCGGCAGCGCGCCCGCCGTCGTCGGCGCAGACCTCGTCGGGGAAGACGAAATAGTCGTCGTGCTGACACTCGCCGCTCCACTCGACGGCGGCGACTACACCCTCACCGCGACTGGCATCGCGGATCAGCTCGGGAATGCGACGGCCGGGGCGACGATCGACTTCACGTTCGCGCGAGACGAGACGCCGCCCGCGCTCCTCCGCGTCTCTGCCCTCGGCGCGACGACGCTCGACGTGCTGTTCTCCGAACCCGTGAGCGAGGCGACGGCGACGAACCCGGCGAACTACGCTATCGATGGCGGGATCGGTCAGCCCACGGACGTAGCGTACGCGCCCGGCGGCAACCTCGCCCGCGTGACGCTCACCCTCGCCGTGCCGCTCGCCGAGGGGTCGAGCTACAGCCTCACCGCGACCGGCATCGCCGACCTCGTCGGGAACGTGCTCGGCTCCGGCTCGGCCCCGTTCTTCTTCGGCGAAGGCGCGGTGCCCGGCGTCCGCGACGTCGTCGTCAACGAGATCCAGTTCCAGTCGCCGCAGGGCAACGACGGCGAGTACGTCGAGGTGTTCAACCGCTCCGGCGCCAACTTCGACCTCAGCGAGTTCACGCTCTCCGACGAGGGCAGCACGCCCGCACCGCTCGCCGACGCGCCGTTCTTCCTCCTCCCCGGCCAGTACGCCATCCTCGTCGCCGACGCCGCCGTCTTCGCCGAGGCCTTCCCCGCGGCCGGGCCGGTGCTCGAGCTCGGCGGCTTCCCCAACCTCAACTCGACGGGCGATGCCGTAGTGATCCGCTACGCCCCGTCAGGGCTCACGGTGGACTCCGTCCGCTACAGCCCGAACTGGGGCGAGTCAGATGACGCCGCGCTCGAGCGGATCGACCCCGACGGGCCGAGCAGCGTGTTCGTCAACTGGGCCTCGTCGGTCGACCCGCGGGGCGGGACGCCGGGCGAACTCAACTCCGTCTTCGCCCCAGACGCCGGAGCCCCCGCTGTACTCTTCGCCGAGCAACTCGACGCGGCGACGGTCCGCCTCTACTTCTCCGAACCGCTCGACCCAACGAGTGTCCAGCCCGGCGACTTCGCACTCGATGGCGGGACGACTCCCGACGCCGTCGCGGTGTCCGATTCCGAGCCGACCGTAGACCTGACCTTCGGCGCCGTCGATGGCCGGACGGTCACAGTCGGCGGTGTGGCGGACTTCGTCGGGAATACGCTCGACGCGGCCGAGATCCCCCTCGCCCGGCTCTCGCCCGTCGGTGGGCTCGTCGTCAACGAACTGATGATCGACCCGCTGCGCGACCCCCGCGACGGGCGGCTCGACGGGACCGAGTACGTCGAGTTCTTCAACGCGACGGATCTCACGCTCGCCCTCACGCGCGTACAGATCACCGATGCGCAGGACGAGAACAACGCGGTCCGTACAGTCAGCGTCGGCGGGCGGCTGACGGGCGCCGTGCCGTTCGCCGCCCTCCCGCCCGGCGGTTATGCCGTCGCCTTCGCCGATACGAGCGCGTTCGGCGACCGCTTCGAGGACCCGCCGACGCAGGGCGCGCTCGCCGACTCGTCGCTCCTCGCCCGCCTCTTCCCGGGCACCGACTTCTCCGACGCCCTCCTCCTCCCCGTCGACCGCACGACGTTGTCGCTCGCCAACACCGAAGACACCGTCCGCCTGCTCCGCGGCGACGGCGTGCTCGTCGACAGCGTGGCGTACTCCGACGACTGGCACCGACCCGAGCTCGACGACGCGACGGGCATCTCGCTCGAACGGCTGGACCCCGAGGGACCGAGCAGCAGCGCGGGGAACTGGACGAGCAGTCTCGACCCGGCGGGCGGCACGCCGGGCCGGCAGAACAGCGTCTTCCTTCTCCCCGGCGAGGCCCCGCCCGCGCCCGGCCTCACGATCTCGCCGTCGCCGTTCGACGCGTCCGTCGGTACGCAGATCAGCTACACGCTCGAAGCCGACGCCGCGCTCGTCCGCGTCCGCATCTTCGACGCCGCGGGCCGGCTCGTCCGCACGCTCGAAGACGCCGCGCTCGGCGGCGCGACGCAGACCGGCACGCTCACGTGGCAGGGCCGCAGCGACGACGGGCAGCCCCTCCGCATCGGCATCTACATCGTGTTCCTCGAAGCGCTCGACCTGAACGGCGGGAGAACGGAGGCGTACAAGGAAGTGGTCGTGCTGGCCCGTAACCTCTGACATTCGCCGGCTGACTGCATCGTCGATCGCGTGATTGCGATGCCCTCCAGGGACCAATCGCACAATCCCCCGATCACCCAATTTTAGAGGAACTGCCCCCGCGTGCTCCTGTTGTATGCCGTGCACTGAACTAGAGCGCTGGCGGTCCAGCCTTCCCGTACGACCTATGAACACGAACGTCTCCCCCGCCCCCCCGTCCGAGTCCACGCCGAGCCCGGTCCGCCGTCCGTCCCCGGTTAAGTTGACCGACCGCGCCGTGACTGAAGTCGGCCGGATCATCGCCAACAAGCAGATCCCCGAGGGCTACGGCCTCCGCGTCGGCGTGAAAGGCGGCGGGTGTTCGGGCATGAGCTACGTGCTCGGCTTCGACAAGCAGCGCGAACATGACCTCGAGTTCGACCTCGACGGCATCGTGGTCTACATGGACAAGCGCCACGGGCTCTACCTCATGGGCACGGTCGTCGACTACCACGATGGCCTCGACGCGCGGGGCTTCGTCTTTGAGAACCCCAACGCCACGCAGACGTGTGGCTGCGGGTCCAGCTTCAGCGCCTGATCGCCCAGCGCGATCTCGTTCAGGCAATGTGTGTACGTTTCACCCGGCGTGAGCACCATTCGCGCCACGTGGACGACGGTTCGCTTTGGTTGCGAACTCCGTGCATATCAAGCCCGATCCGCAGTACGTTATAGAACGGAGCCCCCGACCGGGGCCGCACCGACTCGGCCCGCTCTTTGCGAGCCATCGTAACCCCGGCCGACTCACGATATATGCAGCCGGTAGGCGTCGCTCGATCCACCGACACGGCCCTGCCCCGACCACCCCATACATGGAAGGTAACTTTTCGAACCGCGTCCGCGACGTGATCTCCTACAGCCGAGAGGAAGCCATCCGGCTAGGGCACGATTACATCGGGACCGAGCACCTCCTGCTCGGCGTCATCCGCGAAGGCGAGGGGATTGCGGTAAAGATCCTCCGCAACCTCGGGGCCGACCTCCTCAAGCTCAAGAAAGCCATCGAGGACACCGTCCGCTCGACGGGCGGGACCCTCACTGTCGGCAACATCCCGCTGACGAAGCAAGCCGAGAAGGTGCTCAAGATCACCTACCTCGAAGCCAAGCTGTACAAGAGTGACGTGATCGGGACGGAGCACCTCCTGCTCTCGCTGCTGCGCGACGACGAGAACATCGCCGCGCAGATTCTCCAGCAGGGGTTCTCGATTACGTACGACGCCGTCCGCGCCGAACTCGATTCGATTATCTCCGGCAAAAGCTCGTCCCGCTCGGGTGGCTCCTCGAGCCGCGGGTCCTCCGCCGGATCAGGCAGAGAGCGAAGCAAAATGGAAAAGAGCAAGACACCCGTCCTCGACAACTTCGGCCGCGACCTCACCAAGCTCGCCGAAGAAGACAAGCTCGACCCCATCGTCGGGCGCGCCCGCGAGATCGAGCGCGTGGCTCAGGTCCTGAGCCGCCGTAAGAAGAACAACCCCGTGCTCATCGGCGAGCCCGGCGTGGGCAAGACCGCGATCGCCGAGGGCCTCGCCCTCCGCATCACGCAGCGGAAGGTCAGCCGCGTGCTCTACGACAAGCGCATCGTCACGCTCGACCTCGCCGCCCTCGTCGCGGGCACGAAGTACCGCGGGCAGTTCGAGGAGCGGATGAAGGCCGTGATGAACGAGCTCGAGAAGAGCCCCGACGTCATCCTCTTCATCGACGAGCTCCACACGCTCGTCGGTGCCGGCGGTGCTTCGGGCTCGCTCGACGCGTCGAACATGTTCAAGCCTGCCCTCGCGCGCGGCGAGATCCAGTGCATCGGCGCGACGACGCTCGACGAGTACCGCCAGTACATCGAGAAGGACGGTGCGCTCGACCGTCGCTTCCAGAAGATCCTCGTCGAGCCCGCCACGCCGGACGAAGCCCTCGAGATCCTCAAGAACATCAAGGATCGCTACGAGGACCACCACAACGTGCACTTCGACGAGGAGAGCCTCGTGCTCGCCGTGAAGCTCGCCGAGCGCTACATCACCGACCGACACCTCCCCGACAAAGCCATCGACGTGATGGACGAAGCGGGCGCGCGCGTCCACCTCTCCAACATCAAGGTTCCGAAGGAGATCGTGACGCTCGAAGAGCAGATTGAGGAGGTCAAGGAGGAGAAGAACCAGGTCGTCAAGAGCCAGAAGTTCGAGGAGGCCGCCCGCCTCCGCGACAAGGAGAAGAAGCTCCAGGAAGAGCTCGAGAACGCGAAAGAAGAGTGGGAGCGCCAGGCCGAGACCGAGATCCACGACGTGACGGACGTCGACATCGCGCAGGTCGTGGCGATGATGACCGGCATCCCCGTTGACAAGATCTCGTCGCCGGAGGGCCAGAAGCTCATGAAGATGGGCGAGGCGCTGATGGGCACGGTCGTCGGGCAGGACGAGGCGATCGAGAAGCTCGCCCGCGCCATCCGCCGGACGCGCGCCGGGCTCAAAGATCCCAAGCGGCCGATCGGCTCGTTCATTTTCCTCGGCCCGACGGGCGTCGGCAAGACCGAGCTCGCTAAGCGGCTGACCGAGTTCCTCTTCGACAGCCAGGACGCGCTCATCCGCATCGACATGTCGGAGTACATGGAGAAGTTCTCCGTGTCGCGCCTCGTCGGCGCGCCTCCCGGCTACGTCGGCTACGAGGAGGGCGGCCAGCTCACCGAGAAGGTCCGCCGCAAGCCGTACTCCGTCGTCCTCCTCGACGAGATCGAGAAGGCGCACCCCGACGTGTTCAACATCCTGCTCCAGGTGCTCGACGACGGGATCCTCACCGACGGCCTCGGCCGCCGCGTGGACTTCCGCAACACGATCATCATCATGACCTCGAACATCGGGGCGCGGGACATCAAGAACCTCGGCAAGGGCATCGGCTTCAGCCAGACGAGCGACACGTTCGACTACGCGAAGATGAAGTCGATGGTGGAGGACGCCCTCAAGCGCGTCTTCAACCCCGAGTTCCTCAACCGGATCGACGACGTGATCGTCTTCCACCCGCTCGAGAAGAAGCACATCTTCGAGATCATCGACATCATGCAGAAGGACCTCTTCAAGCGTGTCGAAGACCTCGGGATCCACATCGAGATGGACAAGACGGCGAAGGAGTTCCTCGTCGAGAAGGGGTACGACCCGCAGTTTGGGGCGCGTCCGCTTCGCCGCGCGATCCAGAAGTACGTCGAGGACCCGATGGCCGAGTCGATTCTCTCCGACGACCTCGGCGAAGGCGACACCATCTCGGTCTCGCACAAAGCCGACACCGAAGAGATGGCCTTTAAGACCAAGAAGGGCAAGAAGAAGACGAAGGCGAAGAAGTCCGACGCCCCGTCCGAGCCCGAGGAGGAGGAGACGACCTCCGAAGAGCAGGAGTAACCGGCCTCGCCTCCGGTTCCTCCGAAATGCCGCGCCTCGTTGCCTCTCAGCAGCGGGGCGCGGCTACGTTCTGGCCGCTCCCGATGTACGCCGAGCAGGATCAGTCGCGCCGGAGGTAGAGGTACTCGGGCCGGGAGGGGTAGCCCGTTGTGGGCAGGAAGACGCGCGGGCGGTCGAACACGGGGCCAGCGAGGCGGTAGTGCGCGTCGAAGTCGTCGGGCGTCCCCCACCACGGTTCGTCGAGCACGATCGCGCCGTAGCGGCGGTCGCGGATTGCCCGTTGGATCAGGGCCTCGATCCGGTCGCGGTCGCCGGGCGCGCCGCGCCACACGTCGAAGAGCGCCATCTCCTGTGCGTGCGGCGGTTTCCCGACGCGCTCGGCGAGGTAGGGATGCGAGAGGACGAGGACCTCGCCCGGCACGTCCCGCAAAATCTCTACGAGCCGGTCCCCCGCTGCCCGGTCCTCGGCCGTAGGGACGAGCCGCATCGGGTTGTAGAGGAGCGCTCCGAACTGCACGAGCACGGCGACCATCAACACGGCCGTCGCCCGGTGTCCCTGCTGCTCTGCCCACCGTTGCATCGCGTCAACACCGAGGGCGAAGCCGAGGGCCAGCCCGGCGTACGCAGGCATCAGCGCGTTGAGGTACGAGCCCGTGTGAATCCGCGAGACGAAGCTCGCGCCGATGAGTCCGACGAGGACGAGCGCGTAGAAGAGCGCCTGCTCGCGCCGCGCGCCGACGAGGAAGACGCCCGTCGCGAGCACCGCCCAGCCGAGGGGCCGCAGCAGTCCGCTGCTCCAGAACGAGAGGACGGCCGACGGAATAAGAGCGTGGTGACCCGGCAGCGTGAACACGTAATACGTGAACCACCCGCCCGATACGACGTGCAGCGCGAGCGCTCCTCCGCCCGCTACCAGCGCGAATGCGAGCGGGGCCGCGAGACGCGCGGCCCCACGCTGCGCGAACACCGTCCAGGCCACCACCGGCAACGCGACGATCAGCCCCGGCTGCTTCGTCAGAAACGCGAGGCCGAGGAGCCCGCCAGCCGTCGCCAAGCCGACCACGCCCCGGCTCCACCGTGCCACGTAGATGCCCCCGAGCAGGCAGAGCATGAACAGCGCATCCACCCGCGCCAGGTCCATCCACACCCCGGACGCCTCGAAGGTGGCAGCGTAGAGCCCGGCCGCCAGCAACCCCGCCCGCCACGAGGCGGCCTCGCGCCGAGCAAGGAGGAACAGGAGCGCGCAGCACCCCAGCGTGCTGAGCACCGAGACGAGGCGCAGCGGGAAGAACCCCTCGCCGAGCAGCGCGGACGCTCCGGCCGCCACCCAGAAATAGAGCGGGGTGTAGATGAACGGGACGAAGTCGAGCGACGGCGAGACGTAGAGCGGGGAGCCCGCCAGCACGCGGCCGACATGACCGAGCGCGCCCCCTTCCATCCACTCCAGCTCGTACGGATACGGCATCCGGAGAGCCGCGACCACGACGAACAGGAGGAGGAAAAAGGTCGGCGCTGCGATCAGCGCTGCACCACGGAGGGCTTTCACGGAGGGATGCGCAAGTCGATCAAACGGACGGGGCCGAATCTAACCACCGCGCCCTAAACGCATCGCCCAAAGCCCAGCCGACTCACCGGGCCGTCTCAGTTGTCATCCTCTCCGTCTTCGTCCTCGTCGTCGCTGTACGTCGCCGAATAGCTCGGCGCGTCGCTGGCCGGAAAGCTCTCGAAAGAAGCCTCGTCCACTTTGTTCTCTTCGTCGATGGTCTCTTCGGGATCGTCTTGGCGGGGCGGATTGTCAGGCATCGCAGTAAGGGGTTGGATTGATAAAGGGGAAGCTAATCACCAGAGCGGCCGAGTTCGAGCGTCGGCACCGATGGCGTGGGTGAGGCGGTTGGGGAGCTCGCGGACGGTCCGCCGCAGCACGAACGCCATGAGCACGCCCGCGAAAAATCCGCCGATGTGCGCGCCGTACGCGACGCCGCCCGTCTGCTCCGCCGCCGCGATCGCGCCGGCTCCGTTGACGAACTGGAACACGATCCACAGCCCGATCGCCACGATCGCAGGGACCGAAACGACGGTGAACAGGAACACGGCGTGGACTCGGTTGCGCGGGAACAGCACGAGGTACGCGCCGAGCACGCCCGAGATCGCCCCGCTCGCACCGAGGCTCGGAATGACCGAGCCCGGGTCTAGCGCGATCTGCGCCGCGCTCGCGACGAGCCCGCTCACGAGGTAGAACGCCAAGAAGATGCCGTGCCCGAAGCGGTGCTCGACGTTGTCCCCGAAGATCCAGAGGTAGAGCAGGTTGCCGAAGAGGTGCGCGAAGCCGCCGTGCATGAACATGCTCGACAGCAGCGTGAGGTGCACCGGCACGGGGCCGGGCCGCTGCGGGATCTGGCTGAGATCGGACGGACTGAGATCGACCGGCGCGCTGTTGACGAGGTCCTGCCCCGTCGTGATCTCGAAGGGGACCGTGCTGTAGGCGTAGATCAGCTCCGGATCCAGAAGTTGGAGCACGAACACGCCGACGTTCGCCAGCAGCAGCGCCCCCGTGACGAAGGCGGGGCCGGAGAGCGAGCGGTCGTCGTCGCCTATGGGGAACAGCATGGCGGAGGGGCTGCGAGGGGGAAAGATCGGTGGCAGCGGCAGCCGCCGCCCGCACTATTGGGTTAGACCCGCGGCTCGCCCGCGTCCTCGTCGTCCCCAGCCTCGGGCTGCACGATCACGTTGTCCTCATCGATCTGGCGTTCGAGCGTGACCTGCATCCGCATGAAGTGCTCGGAGTTGCTGCCGGGACCCGCTCCCCCACCCGAGATCGGGATCTTCTGGATGACCTGCCAGCCGTTGCCGACCTGCGCCTGGATCTGTTTGATCTGGGCGGGCTCGTCCTGCTCGGTGTTCACCGAAACGATCACGGTAGTCTGTTCTTTTTGCATAGGTCTGAAGGGATGAGGGGCGAGAAGAAGTGGTCTGCGGTGGGGAGAGGATTCTGCGGTGGGGACAGATGCTGTCCATACGCCGCGTCCGGTCAGACGTTTCTGCGGATCGAACGCGAAACGATCTACCCCCCGTCCACCGAGCGCGCGCCGTCGCCAATTAGCCCGCGCTGCATCGCCCAGAACACCGCCGCGATGTGGGTGCCGTGCACGATCTCGCCCCGCTCCACGAGCCCCGCCAGATCACCGGCGTCGACGAGCCGGACGCGGAGGTCCTCCGTCTCGTCGAGTTGGGGTGCGCCGACGCGCCGCGCGCCGCGCGCGACGAAGAGGTGCCCGTAGTTCGTGTGGCGCGACGGCTCCACCGCGCATCGCCCGAGCGCCGTCCACTCGTTGGCCACGTAGCCCGTCTCTTCGAGCAACTCACGCCGAGCCGCTTCGAGGGGCGGCTCCCCCGCGTGGACGACCCCGGCGGCGAACTCCAGCCCCACGCGGTCCACGGCGTAGCGGTACTGCTCCACGAGCACGGCCTGCCCGTCCTCCGTCAGCGCGACGGCGAGCGCCCAGTCCGGATATTCCGCGACGTGGAACTCCTCCATTTCGACCCCGCTCGGGAGGCGGACGTGGTCGGCGCGGAGCGTGATCCACCACCGCTCCAACAGCTTTGCTGAGGAGAGCGTCGTCCAGCGTCGGCCCTCATTCGAGAGAGACGGAGTATCGTTCGGCATAGTCAGGGGCGGAGGGTGAGAGCGCGGGCGAAGGCCCGAAGTTACGCCGTCGCGCGCGAGGCTTTGGGTTCGGGCTGCCTGGTGGTATCATCCCCGCTCCTCCACCTGCTTCGAACGGTTATGCTCATTCTCCGCTCCGCCCTCCTCCTCCTCGCCTGCGCCGCGACCGCCGCCGCGCAACCCTTCGTCATCGACGACGCGGTGAGCGGCGGCGGGCTGAGCGCCGACGGCGGCGACGGCATCGCCCTCGCGGCCGACGGCAGCCGCTACGTCGTCGGCACGTTCGAGGGAACCGCGACGTTCGGTGACGTGAGCGTCACGAGCGCGGGCGACAGCGACATCTTCCTCGTCAAGTACGACGACGACCTCGATGCCGTGTGGGCCCGCCGCGCCGGCACCGGCGTGTTCAACGACTTCGGCGGTGCCGTGGCCGTAGCCCCCGACGGCAGTGTCTATGCGACGGGCTTCTTCACCGGCATCGCCACCTTCGATGGCGGCGACAACCCGGACGGCGAGCTGACCACGTTCAGCGACTTCGACGCCTTCCTCGCCAAGTACACCCCCGACGGCGACCTCGCTTGGGTCCGGCAGGCGGGAGGCATCGGCCAAGACACGGGCCGCGACGTGGCGGTTGATGCCGAGGGCAACGTCTACCTCGTCGGCGGCTTCGACGGGACGGCCACGTTCGGCGACGTGATGCTCACGAGCGCCGGGTCGAGCGACGCCTTCCTCGCCAAGTACGACTCGGACGGCGAGGTCGTGTGGGCGCGGCGCAGCGGCTCCGACCAAGGCGACCTCGCCTACGGCGTCGCCGTCACCGACGACGGGCGGGCGCACGTCTCCGGCTCGTTCCGCGGCGTCGCTCTCTTCGGCGACCTCCCGATCCAGAGTGCCGGCGCGACCGACGTGTTCGTCGTGCAATACGACACCGACGGCGAACCTGTGTGGGTCGAGGGCGTCGGCGCGGACGGCTCCGAGTTCACGCGCGGCGGCGGCATCGGGCTCGGCCCCGACGGCAGCGTCTACGTGCAGGGCTCGTTCTCGAACACGATCCTCATCGCCTCCGACGTGCTCGAAAGCCAGGGCTTCACCGACATCTTCGTCGCCAAACTCACGCCCGAGGGGAATGAGGTCTGGGGACGGCGCGGCGGTGGCGACGGGACCAACTTCTCCGCCGCCCTCGCCGTAGACGCGAGCGGCAACGCCCTCGCCACGGGCTACGTCGACGGCGCTGGCACCTTCGCCGGCGAACCGGTCACGACGCAGGGCCGCGACGGCTACCTCGCCGTGTTCGACAGCGAGGGCGGCCTCGTCACCGTCGAACTCCTCGGCGGGACCGGGCAGGACACCGGCACCGGCGTCGCTGTCAACGCCGACCGGTTCGCCGCAACCGGCTCGTTCCGAGGCACAGCCAGTTTCGGCGACCTCGACCTCACAAGTGCCGGCAGCAGCGACGTGTTCGTGATCGGCGGCCCCGGCCAAGTCGCGGCCTCCTCCACCCTCTTCGTCGACGCCGACGCGACGGGGTCTGAGACAGGCCTCTCCTGGGCCGATGCCTTCACCGACCTGCAGGATGCCCTCGCCCTCGCCGCCGCCATCGACTTTGACACACTCGCCATCTGGGTCGCCGAGGGCGTTTACTACCCCACGGACGATAGCGACCGGACGGTGAGCTTCGAGCTACAGACTGGCCTCGCCCTGTATGGCGGGTTCGACGGCACCGAGGCTGAACTCGATCAGCGGAACTGGGCGACGAGTGAAACAGTGCTCAGCGGTGACATTGGCGCATCCGGAGAGGGCTCGGACAACAGCTTCAGCGTCGTCCGAGCCGACAGTTTAGCGGGGGCTGCCATCCTCGACGGGTTCACCGTCGCCTCCGGGCACGCATCAGGCGTGGGGGAATTATCCTCGGGCGGTGGCCTTAGATGCACTGCCTCGGTCCTTTCTGTCCGTAACACGTTCTTCCGTGACCACACAGCCGCCAGCGGCGCCGGCGCCCACCTCGAGGGTTGCTCAGGCCTCATCTTTAACGTCACCTTCGAGGATAACCTATCTACGTTTCTAGGGACGGATGACTCGATAGGTGGTGGTGGGCTCGTGCTAAAGGACAGTTCTCCGCTGATCGTAAACTCCCGCTTCATCCGTAATCGCTGTGCTTCGGTCAACTTCGCCGCGGGCGGAGGCGTGCTAATCACAGGCAGTTCCCCGATCTTCGTCAACGCCGAGTTCTATGGAAACATCGCTGACGGCGCCGACTCGTGCGATGGTGGCGCTATGCTATCTCGTGATAGCTATATCGAGCTAATCAACGCCGCGTTCGTGGGGAATCAGTGCGAAGATGGGTTCCTGTCTAATCGTTATAGCGATCTCCTCATCGTCAATGTGGGGGCGACGCGAAACCAGTCAGGGATCGTCAACAGCGACGGGTTCGAAGAGACTTTGATGGTCCGAGTTCGCAATTCGGTCTTGTGGGACAACGGGGGGGCCGAAATCAACGAGCCCTTCAAAGTAAACGTTGTCCTCTCACACTCAGTCGTTCAAGGGGGCTTCGATGGGCCATTCGTTCTCAACACCGATCCGCTCTTCGCTGCAACCCCATCGTCCGGTCCCGACTCCGAGTGGGGCACTGAGGACGACAATTATGGCAACCTCCGCCTCCAAGAAGGCTCTCCGGCCGTCGGTTTCGGCCGGCAGCTATTCCTCCCGCCCGACACCTTCGACCTCGACGGCGACGGCGACACCGAGGAGCGGTTGCCCATCGACCTCGACGGCGGACCGCGCGTGCTCGGTAATGAGATAGACCTCGGCGCGTACGAGAGCCCCTTCACTGTAGCCCTCGAACCCGGCATTGGCGTGCCTGCGGAAAACGCGCTGGGCGCTGCCTACCCCAACCCGTTCCGCGATCTGACTACGCTCGCGCTCGACATCACAGCGGCGCAGGACGTGACGGTGGAGGTGTTCGACGTGCTCGGGCGCCGCGTGGCGACGGTGCACGATGGGCCGCTTCCGGTCGGCGCACACCGCGTCGTTGTCGAAGCGCGGGGGCTTCCGGCGGGGGCGTACGTCGTCCGCGCCGAGGGCGAGACGTTCAGCCAATCGCAGCGCGTGACGGTCGTGCGCTAACCGCCCGATCAGTCGCGGCGGAACTGCATGCGCTGGTGGAGGCGGACGCGGCCGGAGGGCTCGCCGTCGATGCGGACCTCCTGCCAGCCGTGGAGGTCAGCGTCGTCACCGACGGTCACGGCGGCATCGTCGTCGAGGTCGGCGGCGCGGCGGACGGCTTCCTCGGGCGTGCGGCCACGGACCCGGCCTCCGTACGCCGCCGGTCCCACGTGGTCGAGTTCGTACTGTGGCATGGTATCGAGTAAGTTCACTGCGAAGGGACAGACAAGATACCCTGCGCGGAAGCGCTACCGGAACGGACGACGCCGCTCGCACGTCCAATTACAGCGTATCCACGGTGCCTTAACCGCCCCGTCCCGCGCCGCCCTCGTCCGCTTCCCCCGCATTCCTTTTTCGTTTACGTAGTTACCCACGCCCCATGGCTGATTCCTCGCAGACCCTCCACACCCAGGGCGACGGCTCGTCCCTCGCCGCCGTCGCTACCGAGCCCAACGCCCAGCAGACCGACGCGACGACGGCGAAGGCCGCCGGGCTGCGCGGCGCGCCCGACCACGTCGCCGACGACTTCCTCCCGATCAACGGGACCGACTACGTCGAGTTCTACGTCGGGAACGCGAAGCAGGCGGCGTACTACTACGCCGCGGCGTTCGGCTTCGAGATCGTCGCCTACCGGGGGCCGGAGACGGGCCACCGCGAGGCCGCGAGCTATCTCCTCAAGCAGGACAAGATCCGGTTCGTCTTCACGACGGCGCTCCACTCCGGCCACCCGATTGCCCACCACGTCGCCAAGCACGGCGACGGCGTGAAGGACATCGCGCTGTGGGTGGACGACGCCACGAAATCGTTCGAGGAAGTCACCAAGCGCGGGGCCGTCGCGGTGCGCGAGCCCGAAGTGCTCGAAGACGAGCACGGCCGCGTCGTCGTCTCCGCGATGGGGACGTACGGGGACACGATCCACACGTTCGTCGAGCGGAAGGACTACGACGGCCTCTTCATGCCCGGCTTCGAGGCGTGGGAGAACGACGACTGGAAGCCGGAAGGCGTCGGGCTCAAATACGTCGACCACTGCGTCGGGAACGTCCACCTCGGCGACATGAACCGCTTCGTCGAGTACTACTCCGAGACGATGGGCTTCCGCAACATCATCGCCTTTACCGACTCCGACATCCAGACGGAGTACTCGTCGCTGATGTCGAAGGTGATGTCGAACGGGAACGAGCGGATCAAATTCCCGATCAACGAGCCCGCCAAGGGCAAGCGCAAGAGCCAGATCGACGAGTACCTCGACTTCTACGACGGCGCCGGCGTGCAGCACGTCGCGATGGCGACCGACGACATCCTCGATACGGTCTCGAAGCTCCGCAGCCGCGGCGTTCAGTTCCTCACCGTCCCGACGACGTACTACGACCAACTGCAAGGCCGAGTCGGCACGATCGACGAGCCCGTCGACGAGCTCGCCAAGCTCGGCATCCTCGTCGACCGCGACCCTGATGGCTACCTCCTGCAGATCTTTACGAAGCCCGTCGAGGACCGCCCGACCGTCTTCTACGAGATCATCCAGCGCAAGGGCGCGCGCACGTTCGGCGAGGGCAACTTCAAAGCGCTCTTCGAAGCCATCGAGCGCGAGCAGGAACGGCGAGGGAATCTCTAGTTACGAGTGACGAACGACGAGCGACGAATGCTGACCTCGCCGCTCATCCCCCACTCGTAACTCAACACTCGTAACTCAACACTCGAAATCATGCCGTATTACGTCCGCATGGGGAACGTGCCGCACAAGCGCCACACGCAGTTCCCTCGCCCCGACGGCGCGCTCTACACCGAAGAGGTCATCGGCGCCGAGGGGTTCTCCGGGATCCAGTCGATCGCCTACCACATCCACCCGCCGACGCTCGTCGAGCGCGTCCTCGAGCCGGAGCCCTACGCCGTCGAGTTCGTCGAGAAAGACTTCCTCCGCCACCGCCACTTCCTCGGCAAAGAGGTCGACCCCGGCGGCGACTGGCTGACGGGCCGCCGCTACATCATGGGCAACCCCGACGTCAACCTCGCGCTCTGCGCCCCGACCGAGGCGATGGGCGAGAACGAGTTCTTCAAGAACGCGACCCACGATGAGCTGATCTACGTCCACGACGGCGAGGGCCGTCTCGAGACCGTGCTCGGCACCGTCGAGTTCACGAAGGGCGACTACGTCCACGTCCCGCGCACGATCACGCACCGCTGGGTGTTCACCGGCGACGTACAGCCTCGCCTGCTCGTGATCGAGGCACCGACACAGTTCAGCCCGCCGAAGCGGTACCGCAACAACTTCGGCCAGCTCTTGGAGCACTCGCCGTACTGCGAGCGCGACTTCCGCCCGCCGGGCGAGCTGACCACGATCGACGAGAAGGGCGAGTTCATCGTCCGCATCAAGAAGCACGGCAAGCTCCACCCGTTCGTCTACCGCTACCACCCGTTCGACGTGGTCGGCTGGGATGGCTACATGTACCCCAACGCGATTTCGATCCACGACTTCGAGCCGATCACCGGCCGCATCCACCAGCCGCCGCCCGTGCACCAGATGTACGAGGCGCACAACTTCGTCGTCTGCTCGTTCGTGCCGCGCCTCTTCGACTACCACCCGGACTCGATCCCAGCACCGTACAACCACTCGAACATCGACTCCGACGAGGTGCTCTACTACGCCGAGGGCGATTTCATGTCGCGCAAGGGGATCGAGCGCGGCAGCTTCACGCTCCACCCCGGCGGCATCCCGCACGGCCCGCACCCGGGCACGACGGAGGCGTCGATCGGCAAGACGGAGACGCACGAGCTCGCGGTGATGGTGGACACGTTCCGCCCGCTCCACCTCACCAAAGATGCGCTCGACATCGAGGACGAGGACTACATCTACTCGTGGCAGCCGGAGAAGCACGGGCACCCGCTCCCCGACGCCGCGCCCGTCCCGCCGCACGCGGGTGACGGCGCGATGACGGACGCCTCCCCGGCCGACGCAGCGCGCTGAGAGATATCCGTCCGACGCGTACCTTGGTGGGGGCGACCGATCCGGTCGCCCCCACCTCGTTTTCCCCCGGCCCCTCTCCCACCATGCCGCTCCCCTCGCACCGATCCTGGCTCGCCCCCTTGCTCCTCCTGCTCATGCTCGCCGCCCCGGCGCGCGCGCAAGAACGCCCCACCGAGGACGACGAGGAAGCGGGCAGCGGCCAGACCGAAACCGACAAGGAGGGGCTGTACGACGAACTCGTCGCCCAATTCCAGCGAGACTACCTCCGGTTCACGGCGCTCATCCAGGTCGTCCCCCAACTCATCCTCGAAGACACCGAGGCGGTGCAGAGTGGCTTCAGCATCGCCGCGGCTCGATTCGGGATCGCCGGGTTGCTCGACGGCGGGTTTGGCTACCGGATCCAAGCGGAGTTCGCCAGAAGCCCGGCGCTCCTGGACGCCTACGTGAGCTACCGCCCGAACGAGGCGACCCGGATCTTGGTCGGACGCCACAAAGTGCCGTTCTCGTACGAGTTCTTGACCTCGGCCGCCGGGATCGACTTCGTCAACCGCTCGCGGGTCGTCCGCGCGCTCGCCCCTGGACGGGGAGTCGGGGGATCGATGCGGACGCAGGTGGCCGGCGAGGCGCTCACCCTGCGCGCGGGCCTCTTCAACGCCTCGTTCAATACGACGGTGGACGGTCGCACCGTCCGCCAGGCACAGCGCGGCGGGTTCACCTTCGTCGGTCGCGCGCAGAGCACGACGCAGCCCTCCAGCGGCACGACGCTGATCGTCGGCGCGAACGTCGCCTACGACACCCCGGATACGGCCAAGGCCCTCGACGTGCCCGGCCGCCTGCTTCTCGGTGCCGACGTCCGCCTCCGCGCCGGCCCCTTCCTGCTCGCCGCCGAAGGCATCGCGGAGCGCGTCGGGGACGACGTGTTCCCCGACAGCGACGGGTTCTACCTCACCGGCGGCGTCGACCTCAACGCGAACAACCGTCTCCTCGTCCGCTTCGATCGCTTCGAAGGGTCCGACGAAGTGTTGCTCGGCTACAACCTCACGCTCACCCGCGCCGCCGCCTTCCAGGCCAACGTCGTCCTCCCCCTCGACGACGCGGCCGAACCCACGCAGGCGCTCCTGAACGTCCAGCTCGGATTTTAATGCCCATGCCCTCCGCTCCGCTCACCTTCCCCTTCGGCCAGGAGATCGCCTGGCGGCCCGACCCCGACCAGCGCACCAACCTCCACCGCTTCATGGAGCGCGTCGGCGTGGACGATTACGACGCGCTCTGCCGGTGGGCCGTCGACGACGTCGGCCGCTTCTGGCACGCCGTGCTCGAATCGCTCGACGTGCAGTTTTACCGGCCGTACGACCGCACCCTTGACACAGCGGAGGGCATCGAGTTTCCGATGTGGTGCGTCGGCGGCGAGATGAACATCGTCCACAACCTGCTCGACAAGTGGCAGGACACGGAGGTCGCCGGGCGCGACGCAATCCGCTACGAGAGCGAAGAAGGCGAGGTCCGCACGATGACGTACGCCGAGCTGCACCGCGAGGTGAGCCGTTGTGCCTCCGCACTCCGCGCGCTCGGGCTTGGGAAGGGCGACGCCGTCGGGCTCTACATGCCGATGACGCCGGAGATCGTCGTCGCCTTCCTCGCCGTCGCGAAGATTGGCGGCGTGATCCTTCCCCTCTTCTCGGGCTACGGCGCCCAGGCCGTCGCCACCCGCCTCGCCGACGGGGAGGCCAAAGCGCTCTTCGTGGCGAACGCCCTCGCGCGGCGCGGCCGAGCGATCCCGATGAAACCGACCGCCGACGAAGCCCTCGCGGACGTGCCGAGCGTCGAGCACGTGATCGTCTTCGAGCACGTCCCCGGCCTCGACGTGCCGATGACGGACGGCCGCGACCGGACATGGGACGACCTCATGGCCCTCGGCACGGACGATCCCCACGCGGTGGCGACGGAGCGCACGAGTGCCGAAGACCTCGTCATGCTGATCTACACGAGCGGCACGACGGGCGCGCCGAAGGGCGCGGTCCACACCCACTGCGGCTTCCCGATCAAAGCGGCGCAGGACATGGCGCATCCGATGGATCTGCGCGCGGGCGACGTGATGTGGTGGATGAGCGATATGGGCTGGATGATGGGCCCGTGGCTCGTTTTCGGCACCCTCCTCAACGCCGCTACCCTCGTGCTCTTCGACGGCGCGCCCGACTACCCCGAGCCCGACCGGACGTGGGCGCTGTGCGAGCGGCACGGCGTCACCCACCTCGGTCTGAGCCCCACGCTCGTCCGCTCGCTCATGCCTCATGGCACCGAGCCCATCGCCAAGCACGACCTCAGCGCGCTCCGCGCCGTCGGCTCGACGGGCAGCCCGTGGGACCCGGAAAGCTGGACGTGGCTGTTCGAAAACGTCCTCGATTCCAGCAAGCCGATCCTCAACTACTCCGGCGGGACCGAGATCTCCGGCGGCATCGTCTGCGGCAACTTCCTCCAGCCGCTCAAGCCGTGCGCGTTCTCCGGCCCCGTCGTCGGGATGGACGCCGACGTGGTGAACGACGCGGGCGAGCCGGTGCGGGGCGAAGTCGGCGAGCTCGTGATCCGGCAGCCGTGGATCGGGATGACGCGTGGGTTCTGGGGCGACCGCGCGCGCTACCTCGACTCGTACTGGCGCCGACACCCCGCCCTCTGGACGCACGGCGACTTCGCTGCCGTCGACGCGGACGGGCTGTGGTACATCCTCGGTCGGAGCGACGACACCATCAAAGTCGCTGGCAAGCGGCTCGGGCCGGCCGAGGTCGAGGCCGTGCTGAACGCGCACCCGGCTGTGCTAGAGAGCGCGGCGGTCGGCGTACCGCACGACATCAAAGGGCAGGAGGTCGTCGCCTTCTGCGTGCTCGCCGCCGGGCACGCGCCGAGCGAGGAACTCCGCGCCGACCTCGTCGCCCGGCTCGTGGATGCGCTCGGCAAGCCGCTGAAGCCGCGCGAGGTGAAGTTCGCGACGGCCCTCCCGAAGACGCGGAACGCGAAGGTGATGCGCCGGCTTATCCGGGCCGCCTACCTCGGCGACGCCCTCGGCGACACGACGAGCCTGGAAGAGCCGGCGGCGGTGGACGCCGTGCGTGATGCGGTGTGAGCGGATTGACTTGCGCAGATAGGAGGTTCTATTATCAGGGGCCGCTTCCCAATCATCTTGCTGCGTGCCCCATGTGTCTCTCTGCTCGTTTTCTACCCCTCGTTCTCCTCAACGCATTTTTTCTTGCCGCTGCACTTCCCGGATTCGCCGTGCAGGCTCAAGTCTGTCAGGGGAGTTTCGAGCTAGATACACAGGCAGAGGTAGACGCTTTCGACTGCGCGGAGGTGACGGGTAACCTGATGATCGGTGGCGTAGTGAGCTCCATCGATAGCCTCCACAGTCTAGTCTCTGTCGGAGGCACCCTTCGCCTCAGTTCAAGAGGTGGGCTGAACGACCTTGCCGGACTCGGTGCTCTCGTCTCTGCCGGAACCCTCTTCATTACGCACAATGAGTCACTCGTACACCTCAACGGCCTCACCAGCCTCTCTGAAGTGGGCAACATCCACATCTCAGGCAACGAGGAACTTCTCGATGTGGCTGGTCTCCTCGCTCTGACCTACGTCGAGGGGGACGTCGTTATCGCGGGGAACGACGTCCTCAGCACCCTCGAAGGACTCGCTGGGCTTACCTCTGTTGGAGGGCTTCTCTCAATTAACCGCAGCAACGCGCTCTCTGACTTGGATGGGCTTCATAACATCGTGTCTGTTGGGAGCCTTACAGTGTATGAGAGCGAGAATCTCACGAACCTTCGCGGCCTCGGTGCGCTCGCTTCGGTCGGGGAAGCCGCCTACATCTATAACAACGACGCGCTCGCTGATCTCGGTGGACTCAACAACCTTATCGCTGTGGAGGGACTCCTCGAAATATCCTACAACAGCGCCCTCTACAGTCTCCAAGGGCTCGAATCCCTCCTCTCGATTGGGGAACTGGTCATCGAAGGCAATGGCGTACTTACCAACCTCGAGGGCCTCGATGCTCTCGCCTCAACGGACGACAATCTCATTATAACAGGTAACGGCGCGCTCACCGATCTCGACAACCTCAACGGTCTTACCGCTATCGGGGGAAGACTCCAGATCAATGCTAACGACGCCCTTCCCCACCTCGACGGCCTCGCCAACCTCATTGCTGTAGCGGAGGGGCTCCGCGTCTTCTCGAACAACGTACTCAGTTCATGCACGGTCGGCCTCTACGATCTCCTCGCTAACGATGGCGTCGGCGGCGATATCGATATATCCAACAACGCAACTGGCTGCAATTCCGTTGAGGAGATCCTCAATTCAGTCGATGCCGAGGACGAAGCGACACCGGCCGTGACAGCCCTCGCCGCGCCCTTTCCCAATCCCACCGCCGGGACTACCACGCTCGCCTTTACCCTCGCCGAGCTCGCCGACGTCCGCCTCACCGTCTACGACGCACTCGGCCGCCGCGTGGCGACGCTCGCCGATGGACCTCACGCATCGGGCACGCACGAGGCGGCGTGGGGCGCGGGGCTCCCGGCGGGGACGTACGTCGTGCGATTCGAGACGAGCGAGGAAGCGTGGACCGAGCGCGTGACGCTCGTCCGCTAGCCAAACGAAAACAGGGCAGGAAGCCGGAGCCTCCTGCCCTGCTGCCAGGGTTGCCGTACGAGCCGCGCGCTAGTAGTGGATGTTCCGCGCGCCGTACGTGTCCCACTCGTTCGCGAGGTACTCGCGGTCCTCGTCGTTGCGCGGGTGCGCGCCGACGACGATGCCGCCTTCCTTGACGCCCTCGTGGTACTCCTTCGCCCGGTCCTCGGGGATGCCCGCACCGATGAGCGCGCCGACGAGGCTGCCCGCCGCGCCACCCGCACCAGCACCCGCGAGCGCACCGGCCAGCGGGCCGGCGATCGCGAGGCCGAGGCCCGGGACGATCACGTTCGTGCCGACGGCGGCGAGCGCGCCGATGATGCCGCCGATCGTGCCGCCGGTCGCGGCGCCGGCGCCGGCGCCTTCCATCGCCTTGCTGCCCTCCTCGATCTCGACGTGCTCGCGGTCGTAGTACTGCTTCTTCGTGTCCTTCGACATCACGACGTGGATGTCGTCGTCGGTGTAGCCCCGGTCCCGGAGCGAGCGGTACGCGCGGTCGGCGCTGTCGTTGTCGTGGAACATGCCCGTCACGATGGGACGGTCTGCGGTTCGATTAGCCATGAGAGTGCTCGTAGAGGTGAGAAAATGATCCTGCTGAGGGGAAGTCCTGCTGAGGTGCTCGCCCTTACATGGCGCTTCACGCCGTCTTGTTCCTAACCCGTCATTTTCTCCCGATCCGTCTACCTGCGAAACAGTTCGTGCATCCCACCCGCGCTTATGCATCGCGGAAGGGCCCTGTAATGCCACGTGGTGTACGAACGAGCCGCCGCCTGCGTTACTTTCGGGCGCCCACGTTGGACCGTCCACCCGCCCGCTTTCTCCCTCCTGCTCTCCAGATGACGTCGTTCCGCCCGCTCCTCGTCCTGTTCCTCGCCGCCACGCTCGTCGGCTGTTCCGCCGCGCGGGACGTGGCAACGCCCGCGCCCACCGCCCCTGCCATCGAGAGGGTCCAGGACCCGACCGAGCCCGCCACCGAAGCTCCGTCTGCTGCGGAAGACCCGGCCCCCGCCCGCCTCGTGGCCGCCCCTCCAGCGTGGCTCGAACTCGACGAGACGGCCGACGCCGTGCGCGGCATCAGCCTTAATCAAGCGTACCGAGCGCTCGACGGACGCACGCCGCAACGGGAGGTTATTGTCGCCGTGATCGACTCCGGCGTCGACACCACGCACGAGGACCTGCAGGGTCGCCTCTGGAGAAACGAAGACGAGATCGCCGGCAACGGCGTGGACGACGATGGGAATGGCTACGTCGACGACGTGCACGGCTGGAACTTCCTCGGCGGCCCCGATGGCGCGAACGTCTTCCACGACACGTACGAGCTCACGCGCGAGGTCCTCCGCCTCCGCCCCCGCTATCGCGACGCCGACCCCGCTGCCCTCGATCCGGCCGGCCGCGAGGAGTACGACTACTACCAATCGCTGGAGCGGGAGTTGGCGGCGAAGCGGGCCGAGTACGAAGCGGTCCTCCCGCAGATGCAGCAGATCGAAGAGGCCACGCAGCGCGCCGTCTCCATCCTCGAACCGACGCTCGGCAGCGGGCCGTACTCCGCTGAGAAGCTGGAGCCCGGCATGCTCGACACCCCCGCCGTGCTTCAGGCGAAGGGCCTCGTGAGCTACCTCCTCCAGTCCGGGTTCACGCCGGCCGACATCACGCAGCAGCGGATCCAGGTCGCGAACATGCTGAAGTACGGCTACAACCTCGAATTCGACCCCCGCCCCGTCGTCGGCGACGATTACGACGACACGAACGAGCGCTACTACGGCAACGGCGATGTGACGGGGCCGTACCCGAACCACGGCACATCGGTCGCCGGCGTGATCGCGGCGATCCGGGGGAACGAGGCAGGGACGCGCGGCGTCGCGCCGGACACGCTCGTCTACGTCATGCCCATTCGCGCCGTGCCGAGCGGCGACGAGCGCGACAAAGACGTGGCGAACGCGATCCGCTACGCCGTCGACAACGGCGCGCTCGTCGTCAACATGAGCTTCGGCAAATCCTATTCGCCCGACAAAGACGCCGTCGACGCGGCCGTGCGCTACGCCGAGGAGCGCGGCGTCCTCCTCGTCCACGCCGCCGGCAACAGCGCCGAAGACATCGACCGCGCCGCCAACTTCCCCTCCCAGGTCCTCAGCGACGGAGCGCGCGCGAGCAACTGGCTCGAAGTCGGCGCGTCGTCGTGGGACCCTGACGCCTTCGCCGCCTCGTTCAGTAACTACGGCGTCACGAACGTCGACCTCTTCGCGCCCGGCGAGGCCATCGACGTGCTCGAACCGGCGAACGCGACGACGCGCGTGGACGGAACGAGCGTCGCCGCCCCCGTCGTGAGCGGCATCGCGGCCCTCCTGCTGAGCTACTACCCGGACCTCTCGCCGCTCGACGTGCGCGAGATCCTCCTCGAATCGGCCGTGCCGTACCGCGGCGTGCCGGCGATCCGGCCGGGCTCGGGCGATGAGGTGGACTTCGCGACGCTCTCGGTCACCGGTGCCGTCGTCAACGCGTGGCGCGCCGTCGAACTCGCCGACACCCGAGTGGGGAATTAAGGCCGAAGGACCACCTCGCGAGGGACGGAGTCTGAGCCCCTCGCGCGGGACTGCGGAGAAACATCGCGGAGCGCGGGGCGTCAGTGCCCGTCACGTCTCGCGCTCCCCGTCTCCTCTCCTCTGCCGCCCCTCCGATGGATCTCTCCACGACCCTCCACTTCGTCTACGTTGCCTGCATGGCGGGCGGGGCGCTCCTCTTCCTCGCGTGGATGCGCGACCCGCGCGGCGTGCCGACGTGGGAATACCTCGTCGCCACCATCATCCCCGTCTGGTCGGGGCTGGCCTACCTCGCGATGGCGCTCGGGCTCGGCACCGTCGAAGTCGCGGGGCAGACGACGTACTGGGCGCGCTACGCCGACTGGGTGGTGACGACGCCGCTCCTGCTCGTCGCCCTGTGGATGACGGCCACGACGCGGACCGACAAGCGCCCGCACGTCCCCACGCTCCTCACCCTCGTTACTGCGGACGTGGTGATGATCCTGTGCGGGCTCGTGGGCGACCTCTCGACGGGGCCGGCGCGCTACGTCTTCTTCGCCGTCGGCGTCGGCGCGCTCGTGCTCATCTTCTGGACCGTATTCGGGCCGCTCCGCCGCGTCGCAGGCCACGACGCCGAGGTCGCCGACGTCTACGGGAAGGTGGCCGTCTACCTCGCGCTCTTCTGGGTCGGCTACCCGCTGACGTGGATCCTCGGCCCCTCCGGCTTGGGCGTGGTCGGGCAGACGACGGACACGGTGCTCTTCGTGCTCCTCCCGGTCTTTTCGAAGGTCGGATTCAGCATCCTCGACCTCGGGCTGCTCCGGCGGATCGGCGGCGAGCCGGGCCGTGACGCCGTCCGGCCGAGCCTCTCCCCCGTCGTCTGAGCCCGCGCTCCGTCTCGGGACCGCTCCCCCGCCTCGCCGGGCCGGGGGAGCCCCCGGTTCATCCGCCGACGATCTCTTCGAGCGTGATCTCGAACGTGAGGTCTTGGCCAGCGAGCTCGTGGTTCGCGTCGAGGATGACTTCGTCGTCGGCGATCTCGGTGACGCGGACGACGACGGCCTGCCCGTCGGGCTGGCTGAGCTGGAGCTGCTGGCCGATCTCGGGCTCCATCCCGTCGGGGAACTGGTCGGGGCTGACGCTCAGCATCATCTCCTCACGCAACGGGCCGTAGGCTTTCTCCGCCGGGATCTCGACGGTCTGCGTCTCGCCGGGCTTCATGCCCTCGACGGCGCTGTCGAAGCCGGGGATCACCTGCCCGACGCCAACGGTGAACTCGAGCGGGCCGCGCCCTTCGGAGGAATCGAACACGGACCCGTCGGAGAGGGTGCCGGTGTAGTGGATGCGGACGGTGTCGCCTGCGGTTGCCTGTGCCATGAAAACGGTCGAATCAGAACGGAGGAATACGAAAGGGGGGCGGCCGCGCGATGGCGACCGCCCCCGTCCCTCGTAAAAGGGAGAGATGCGTGCGGGTTCCTAGTTCCGGTTCATCATCAGCCGGAGCACGTACCAGAACATCAGCGCGACCGACGCGAAGAGCTCCAGCGCTGCCGCGACGTGGCGGTCCTCCGGGTAATGGTGGAGCACGTTCGACGTGTCGTAGAGGATCGCCGCTCCGGCGAGCGCGATCATCCCGACGGAGAACCACGTGCCGAGTTCGAACCCGAAGAGCACGCCCGCGACGATGGCGACGAGCGCGACGATGAACGCCCACCGCAGCATCCCGCCGAGGAACGAGAAGTCCTTCCCGGTGAGCACGACGACGGCCGTCAGCCCGGAGAAGCCGAGGAGCGTCACCCACGCCGCGCTGTTGATGGCGCCCGGGAACTGCGTAAATGCGATCGCGAGGAGCGGGACGAAGATGAGGGCTTGGGCGAGCACGAACCCGCCGAGCGCCGCGTACTGCGCCGCCGGCGACTCCGCCCGGTGCGCCGCCCGGCTGGCGAACCAGCTCACGACGACGAACCCGCCGAGCACGACGAGCCAGCTCACGCCGAGCATCGCATTAGCGATCGGGTACGCGAGGCCGCTCTTGAAAAGGGCGACCTCGATCCCGGCGAAGAGCAGGATCGCGCCGAAAAGGTGGAGGTACGTCCGGGTGAGGAAGGCCGCGCGGGTATCGCTACCGAGCGCGGCGACGGGAGTGGACATGCCGTAGGTTTCCATAAGGGGGTACGCGGTGCGTTGGGTCAAAAAGGGAGGCGAGGATGCCCTGGTCCGGGGCTAACCTACACTCGTCCGCTGCAGAACCGCTATCCTTCCGGTTCGGTTTCCCCCCTTCTCCGCGCTCCCGATGCCCCCGATTCCTCCCGTCTGGCGCGATGCGTTCCGCGTCCGCGCCTACGAGATCGACCCCGCCGGCCGGCTCACGCTCCCGACGCTCTGCAACTACTTCCAGGAGACGGCCGGCAACCACGCCACGGCGTTCGACCTCGCCTCGGATCAGCTCCTCGCCGGCGGCATCGCGTGGGTCCTCGCTCGGCTCCAGGTCGAGGTCGAGCGCTACCCCGCGTGGCGCGAAGACGTCACCGTCGAGACGTGGCCGAGCGCGTTCGACGGGCTCTACGCGCAGCGCGACTTCGTCGCCACCGACGAGCACGGCGAGACTATCGCGCGGGCGACGAGCCAATGGTTCGTGATGGACGTGGCGCGGCGGCGGCCGATCCGCCTGCCCGCCGCCGTCGCCGAGATCGAGCGGCCCGACCGACCCCACGCCCTCGACCCCGACCGCACGCCCCTCCCCGACTTCGGCGAGCCCGACGCTGAGCGCCTCTTCAGCGTCCGCCGCCACGACCTCGACTTGAACCAGCACGTCAACAACGTCCGCTACGTCGAGTGGGCGCTCGAAGCCGTGCCCGACGCCGTCCGCGACGCCCACACCCTCCGCCGCCTCGACGTGCACTTCCGCGCCGAGAGCGTCTACGGCGACACCGTCCGCTCCGCCTGCTCCCCGCCCGAGCCTTCCGGCGATGGCGTCGCCCTCGCCCACGAAGTCACCCGCCACCGCGACGGTCGCCTTCTCGCCCGTGCCCGCACCGCGTGGCGCTAGAGAGTGCTATGCCCCCCTCTGAGGGGGGCGACTAGGCCCGTTTGCGGGGCGAGCGGGGGGTCCGCAGCGTTCGAGGAGCCCGATGCGGTCGCGTCGAGCGAGGCGGACCCCCACCTGTCCTCCCCCTCCGAGGGGGAGGGACGCGATCCCGAAGCGTTCGAGAGGGCCCGACTGGTTGAAGTCCACTGCACGCTTTATGCAATTCCGCCAACCCACTCCACTCCCTCTGTCATTGCGAGCGACCGGAGGGAGCGCGGCAATCTCCCGATTCCAGCAGACCGCAGGAGATTGCCGCGTCGCTACGGGACGAGTCCCTGCGCTCCTCGCAATGACATGGTGGAAGGGTTTGTTCAGCTTTTCTAAACTCCGAACCGCTGCGCGTCGAAGAGATCGGTGAAGGGGTCCGATTGCCCGAGGAGGGTGGCGGCGACGAGGCGGCCCATCCGAAACCCGTAGCCCATCCCGTGGCCGGTGAAGCCGCCCACCCAGAGGCTGCCCGCTACGCCCGGTACCGCGCCGAACGCGGGCAGCCCGTCGGCCGAGAACCCCATCGTCCCGCTCCACCGGCGCGCGACGGGCGCGTCGGCGAAAGCAGGGAAGTGATCGCGGAGGTACGCTTCGAGATCGGCTTGCAGCGGGGCCGTCGTCGCGTCGTCGTAGCCGACTTCGGCGGCGCGGTGGCGGTGGCGCGCGCCGCCAAGCAGGACTTCGCCCGTGGCGAGTTGGCGGAGGTAGAAATAGCCTTCGTGGGAGTAGACCGGTGCGGCGAGCCGGTGCGGAAGCGGGGCCGTCGCGAGCATCTGTGCTCGGATCGGGCGGACGAACCGGGCGAGGTCGGGGACGAACTGCGGGAGGTACGCGTTCAGCGCGAGGACGGCGTGCCCGGCATCGAGCGTCCCGCCATCCGTCACGACCCGCACGCCGGAATCGACGGACTCGATGCGCTCGACGCTGCATCCCTCCACCACCTGCGCCCCGCTCCGCTCGGCGAGGGTTCGCACTGTGCGGACCGGGTGCAGCATCGCCCCGCTCTCAACGTGCAGCGCACCGAAAAACCCGACGCTGCCGAGCCGCGCGTTCGTCTCCTCGGACGAGAGGTAGTGCACCGCCACGCCGCGCGCTCGCAGCAGGTCCGCAGCGCGACGGAGCCGGTCGTCCTCCATCTCATCGCCCGCCACGGAGAAGCTGCCTGAAGCCGCCAGCCCAACGCCTGCACCCGCGACCGCATCGACGAGCACGTCGCGGTTCTCCTGCGTGAACTGCCAGAGCCGCCACGCCGCCTCGGGGCCGCGTTCGTCGGCGGTGCGGGCGAAGTCGGCGTCGGTGCCTTGCAACAGGAAGCCGGCGTTGCGGCCGCTCGCGCCGTGCGCCAGCCGCTCGCGCTCCACGATCACCACGTCGAGATTCGCATCGAGTTGCCGGAGCCAGTACGCCGTCGAGACGCCCGCGATACCGCCGCCGATTACAGCCACGTCGCACCGCGCAGGCAGGGCGTTGGTCGAGGGCTCGGCGCGCGCGTCGGTCTGCCAGTGCGAGGTGGTCGCTGTGGCCGTCACGCGTTCACGTCCACGACGATCCGCCCCTGCGTCGCGCCGTTCGTGATCCGCTCGCTGTAGTCGATGACCTCGCCGAGGGTGATCGTCTGCCCCATCGCT
This sequence comes from Rhodothermales bacterium, assembly GCA_039944855.1. Taxonomy (NCBI): domain Bacteria; kingdom Pseudomonadati; phylum Rhodothermota; class Rhodothermia; order Rhodothermales; species Rhodothermales bacterium. Next base: position 177,315 of record JBDUXZ010000029.1, read on the forward strand.
TCGAGGTCGCTCGCTGTCAGCACATCCGCGAGGCGCTGCCACGCGGCGGCGCGGCGGTCCGGCGGGCACGTGTTCGAGTCGATGCCGAGGAGGTTGACGCCGCGGAGGATGAACGGAAAGACCGTCGTGTTCAGCTCGTGGCTCTGCGCGAGGCCGTACGAGGCGACGCTGCCGTGGCGCTCCGTCTGCGCGATGAGTGCGGCGAGCGTCGGGCCGCCGACGGCATCCACCGCGCCGGCCCAGAGGGCTTTCTCCATCGGGTGCGTCGGCCCTTCGCTGAGTTCGTCGCGGCCGATGATGCGCTTCGCGCCGAGGCTCACGAGGTAGTCGTGCGCCGCCGCCGTCCCCGTCGAGGCCACGGCGGCGTAGCCGAGCCGGCTGAGGAGCGCGACGGCCATGCTCCCCGCCCCGCCCGATGCGCCGGTGACGACGACCTCGCCCTCGCCCGGCCGCACGTCGTGCTCTTCGAGCGCCATCACCGCGAGCATCGCCGTGAACCCCGCCGTGCCGACGATCATCGCCTCCTTCACGCTCATCCCGACGGGCACCGGGACGAGGTGATCGGACGAGGCGCGGGCGAACTCGGCGAAGCCGCCCCACCGGTCCTCGCCCGTCCCCCACCCCGTGAGGATCACCTCGTCGCCGGGCTGAAACCGCTCGCTGGAGGACTCCGCGACGGTCCCCGCGAGATCGACGCCGGGCACGAACGGGAACTCGCCCCGGACGATCTTGCCTTTGCCCGTGACGGCGAGCCCGTCTTTGTAGTTGAGGCTGGAGTACGCGACGTCGATCAGCACGTCGCCGGCCGGGAGGTCGGATTCGGAGACGGTTTCGATGCCCGCGCGGAGGCCGTCGTCGGACTGGGTGAGGAGCAGGGCTTTCATTGAATGCGGAGGGACGAATGGAGAGTTGCGAGTGGACGTTGAAAGTACGACGTGCTGCTCTCCCGTTCGTCTCACCCTATCCGTGGACCGCGCCCCCACCTCTACTTTCCGTCATCCCCGCGCAGGCGGGGACCCGCCGGGCTTGCACCGCCTCTAGATCCCCGCCTGCGCGGGGATGACTGGTTCGTGTTGAGCGGGCTACTCCAACGCAGTACCGCTTTTCAACTCGTGTGGCTGGCGTACGGCTGGCGTATGGACGACCCCGCGAGGTTGATGCTGTAGGACTCAGTCTCCCCGCTGCCTTTTCGTTCTTTCCAGAGCAATCCACCTGCGAAACCGACGCATCCTACGCTGCTCGACAGCCACGACTACCGTCGTGAGAACCGCAACCAGAATTGCCGCAATCCATCGGTACGCCAGTGGGGAGCGCGTACCAACAGGCCCCTGTTTCCGCTCGCCCGTGGCCCGGAGCGCCTCGCGGTTTTTATCGCCGAGCGTGCGGACCTCGTCTGTCCGGCTATCTGCGTGAAGGTGGAATACCTGCTCGCTGCTGGTCACCCCTTCCTCCTCGGGATATGGAGGGCTAGAGCAACTCGCGAGGCAATGCAGCGCCACCAACACCGTCGTCAATCTCAGCGCCATGATTCTCCCGCTCACCGGCACTCATCCACGGCGACTTCGCCGCCGGCGATGACGGTGCAAACGTGGGAGGTGTACTCGAACGGGTCGCCGTCGAAGAGGACGAGGTCAGCGTCTTTGCCTTCGGCGAGGGAGCCGACGCGGTCGGCGATGCCGAGGATCTGGGCGGCGTCAATCGTGATGGTCCGCAGCGCGTTCTCCATCCCGAGCCCGTTCGCGGCGGCAATGGCCGCTTCGAAGAGGACGACGCGGGTCTTCGGCACGTAGGCCTCGTAGCCGCTCTGGATCGCGACGAGGAGGCCGGCGTCGTGCAGCGTTTTGGCCGTCTCGAAGCTCGCGTTCTTCGCCTCGCCGCCTGCTCGGATCATCGTCGGGTGCAGGATGACGGGCACGTTCGCAGCTTTGAGTTGGTTAATGACGAGGTACGATTCGGCCCCGCCGTCGAGAATCATCCGCAGGTCGAACTCGTCGGCGAGGCGGAGAGCGGTGCGGATGTCGTGGGCGCGGTGCGCGGTGACGAGCGCGGCGGCCTCACCGGAGAGCACGCGGGCGAGCGCCTCTTTGCGCAGGTCGCGCGCGGGCCGCTTCTCCTCGTCCTCCTTCGCCATGTCCTCGGCGTAGCGCTGCGCCTCCAGGAGCGCCTCGCGCAGTTCCGCGATCAGCTTCGAGCGCGTTCCTGGCGAGTCGAAGTTGCGCTGCGTGCCCGATCCGACCGTGATCGCCACCATCGGGGCGTCCTCGACGAGCCCGTCGGCGACGGTCCGCGCATGCGTCTTGAAGATGGCCGTCTGCCCCCCCACCGGCGCGCCGGGCGATGGGCCGACCTGCACCGTCGTCACGCCGAAGCCGAGCACCCACTCGACGAGGTCTTCCGTCGGGTCGTAGGCGTCGATGGCGCGGAGTTCGGGCTGGATCGGGTCGGAGGTGTCGAGGTGGTCCTGGTCCTGCGGCTGGTTGAGGATGCCCGAGAGGCCGACCGTCCCGCGCGCGTCGACGAGCCCCGGCGTCACCACGGCGGCATCGAGCACACGGTAGCCGTCGGGGATGGCGACGTCGGCGGCCGGGCCGACGGCTTCGATCTGGCCGTCCCGGACGAGCACAACGCCGTTCTCGATGGGCGCGCCCTCCATCGTATAGACCATGTCGCCGCGCACGGCGAGTTGCGCGTGGGCGGACCCGGCGAGGAGGAACAGGATGACTGCAATAACGGATCGCTTCACGGGGCTTCAGGCTTGGCGTGGAATAGGCTTATCTGGACTTGGGCTCGACGCGATCCAACTCCCATTCATCGGAGGTAGACCTTCGATATATGAACTCGAAATCGACTGAATCCCCAGTAGCGGTGTAGACTCTCGCGCCATAGTGCGCTGGAGTGTCTGTAGAGTACAAACCCAGCAACAGATGATCCTTCGAGTCTGCAACCGCACACAAAGCGTATGCTCTGATGTCCCGTCTTACCTGCTCATTGTCCGGTAGATCGGCACAACCGGATAGCAGCACGAGCAGGAGGGAAGAGAATCGTTTGTGGGTCAGCACAAGATTTCCGTTTGTCCTTGCGAGGAGCGAAGCGACGTGGCAATCTCCTAAGGATTAGCAGGCTTGGGGAGATTGCTTCGCTGCGCTCGCAATGACAGGCTTTGAAACGTGGCTCAGTGGTCGCCGTGATGGTGGATGGTGGAACCGCGGAACACGTCGTAGCCGCCGACAGAGGCGGCGCGGTCGTCGGGATTCGCCCGGTCGAACACCTTCGTGCCGTCGATGTACGCCTGCTCGACGTGGGTGTAGGTCGAGAGCGGGTCGCCGGAGAGCACGAGGAAGTCGGCGTCCTTGCCCGCTTCGAGCGAGCCGAGGCGGTCGGCGAGGCCGAGCATCCGGGCGCCGGCGAGCGTGAGCGATTCGAGCGCTTTCTCGCGGCTCATCCCGCCGCGCACACCGAGCGCCGCCGAGCGGAGGAAGAGGCGCGAGTCGGTGATGTAGTCGTCGGTGTGATACGCCACGTCCACGCCGGCCTTCTCCATCACCGCCCCGGTCGTGATGTAGAGCTCGTCGGCCTCGATCTTCCCGCCGGGCGAGTCGAGCACGATGATGGAGGCGGGCGCATTCGCGGCGGCGATCTCGTCGGCGACCTTCCAGCCTTCGGAGACGTGGTGGAGCACGGGCGTGAAGCCGAACTCCTCGCCGAGCCGGAGCGCCGTCAGGATGTCGTGCTGGCGGTGTGTGTGGAAGTGGACGATGCGGCGTCCGTCCATCACTTCGAGGAGGCCCTCCATCTGGAGGTCACGCGGCGGCGGCTCGTCGTCACCCTGCTTGTCGCGGTACTGCTGCGCTTTGAGGAAGAGCGCGCGGACGAGCGCAGCGCTCTTGGCGCGCGTGCCGGGGAACGGGCCGGGGCTCTCGCGGATCGAGTTCGTCCCGTTCGCCATCTTCATCCCGCCGCAGATGCCGGTGAGGAGGTCGTCGCAGAAGACCATCTCCTCGATCGTCGTCGCCGGGCGGGTTTTGAGGTAGGCCGTCTGCCCGCTCATGAGGTGGCCGCTGCCGGGCATCACGTTGACGGTTGTGATCCCGCCCGCGCGGGCCTTCTTGAACGTGTCGCTCATCGGATCGAGCGCGTCGAGGATACGGACGTCTGGGTGGAGCGCCGACGAGCGATCGCCGCCGTCGCCCTCGCCGACGTGGGAGTGGGTATCCACGAGGCCCGGCATGATCACCTTGCCCGACACGTCGACCTGCCGGGTGCCGGGTGCGAGGTTCGTACGAACCGGGCCGACCTCGACGATCTTTCCGCCCTCGACGATGAGCATACCGTCCTCGATGGGCGGTCCGGCGATGGGGTAGATCGTAGCCCCGACGTACGCGGTGGGCTGCGCGAGGAGTGGCGCGGCGAAGAGGAACGCGAGGAGGAGGACGAGCGAGCGCATGGGCATAGGAGCGGGTGAGCGGCGGCGCTGAAGTTAATCGACGCGCCGCATTAAAAAGCGCACGGCACGCATACAGCGAAGCCCGAAGAGCCCGCCGCGTCGGAACGGTCGGCATGCGTCGGCCGTCCACTGCTCTCACCCTCCCCTGCCCGCTATGCATCCCTGGCACGACCTCCCCTCCGGCGACACCGCCGGCTGCTTCCAGACCGTCATCGAGGTCCCCAAAGGCGGGACCGTCAAGTACGAGCTCGACAAGGAGAGCGGGCTCCTGCGCGTGGACCGCGTGCTCTACAGCGCCGTCTTCTACCCCGCCAACTATGGCTTCATCCCCCGCACCCTCGGCGGCGACGGCGACGCGCTCGACGTGCTCGTGCTAATGGACCAGCCCGTCGCTCCGCTCAGCGTCCTCCGCGCCCGCGCGATCGGCGCGCTCCCGATGGTCGACGACGCCGGGGAGGACGAGAAGATCATCGCCGTCTGCTGCGACGACCCCGGCTTCGCCCACTACACCACGCTCGCCGACCTCCCCAGCCACCAGCAGCGCCAGATCGACCGGTTCTTTCAGGACTACAAGATCCTCGAGCGCAAAGCCGTACGCACGATGGAGTTCATGGACCGGGAGGAGGCCCTCACCGTCATCCAAGACAGCATCGACCGCTACGCCCGCACGTACCCGGACCGCGCCGCCTCATAGCCTCGCTCCCCACACCCCGGCCGATTGCGCGGTCCTGCCCCGCGACGTACCTTATCGCCCCCTCTCACCCTCTCACTCGACGTCCTGCATGGAGCCTTCTGTTACGCACCTCGAACGGACCCCGCTCTACGAAACGCACCGCGCGCTCGGGGCCAAGATGATGCCCTTCGGCGGGTTCGAGATGCCCGTGCAGTACTCCGGCATCCTCGACGAGCATCGGGCCGTCCGCGAGGCCGCCGGCCTCTTCGACGTGTCGCACATGGGCGAGGTCCTCGTCCGTGGGCCGCAGGCGTTCGACTTCGTGCAGCACCTCGTCACGAACGACGCGGGCACGCTCTACGACGGCCGCGCGATGTACACGGCGATGTGCAACGCCGACGGCGGCGCCGTCGATGACCTCCTCGTCTACCGGCTGAATGAAGAGGCTTACATGCTCGTCATCAACGCCTCGAACATCGCCAAAGACGTCGCTCACATGCGCGCCGTCCACGAGGCCGGCGGCTACGACTGCACGGTCGAGGACGTGTCGGAGATGATCGGGCTGCTCGCGTTGCAGGGGCCGAAGGCCTTCGACGTCGTCGAAGAGGTGACGGACCTGCCGGTGCGTGACGTGAAATACTACCACTTCATGCGGCCCGAGCCGGGCGCGTTCCTAGGCTGCGAGAAGGTGTTCCTCTCGCACACGGGCTACACCGGCGAGCCGGGGCTCGAGATCTACTGCGAGGCCGAGAAGGTCGAGGACGTGTGGAACGCCCTCATGGAAGCGGGCGCGGCACACGGGCTCAAGCCCGCCGGGCTCGGCGCCCGCGACACGCTCCGCCTCGAATCGGGCTACTGCCTCTACGGCCACGAACTGACCGAGGACACGACGCCGCTCGAAGCCGGGCTCGGGTGGGTGACGAAGCTCGACAAAGGCGACTTCGTCGGGCGCGACGCGATCGCATCGCAGAAGGAGCAGGGTGTCCCGCGCAAGCTCGTCGGCTTCGTGATGGAGGACCGCGGTATCCCGCGCCAGGGCTATGCCATCACCAACGCCGACGGCGAACCCATCGGCGAAGTCACGAGCGGCTCGCAGTCGCCGATCCTCGGGCAGGGCATCGGGCTCGGCTTCGTCCCGAACGACCCGCAGTACACCGCACCCGGCAGTTCGATCGGCATCGCCGTGCGCGGGAAGATCCTCCCGGCCACCGTTCAGAAACCGCCGTTCCACAAATAATGAGCACCGCCGTCCGCTGCGTTGTGGTGACGCATCGGCTGACGTACCGATGACACCCCGGGCCGCGTACCCTCCGGCCTCCCCTCGCATTTCCGGCTCACATGAACGTCGAAGTCTACCTCACCGCTAGCTCCGCCACCGAAGACGACCTGAAAGGGAAGTCCGTCATCGTCGTGGACGTGCTCCGCGCCTGCTCCACGATCGTGACCGCGCTGAACCACGGCGCGCGGGCCGTCATCCCCGTGGCCGACATGGCCGAGGCGAGCCGGATCGGCGCGCACATGGGCACGACGAGCCTGCTCGGCGGCGAGCGGAGCGGGACGAAGATCGACGGCTACGCGCTCGGCAACTCCCCCGAGGAGTACACGCCCGAGGCCGTGCAGGGCAAGACCGTCGTGCTCAACACGTCGAACGGGACGCGGGCGGTGACGCAGGCGCGCGGCGCGGCCGAGATCGCGATCGGCTGCTTCCTGAATGTGAGCAAGGTGATCGAGTTCGCGTGGAAGGCCGAGCACGAGGTCGTCATCCTCTGCGCCGGCTCCGACGACCGCGTCGCGCTCGAGGACATCCTCTGCGCCGGTCTCATCCTGAATCAGCTCTGGTCCGACGGCGAGCACCACGAGCGCTCCGACGCCGCCCACATCGCGCTCTCGCTCTACGCCTACGACAAAGACGACCTCACGAACGCGCTGATGCGGAGCAACCACGCGCAGCGCCTGATCGAGCTCGGCTTCGAGGACGACGTCCGCTACTGCGCCCGCGTCGACGCGCTCCCGCTGCTGCCGATTTACCGCGACAGTCGCCTCGTCCTCGCCGACCCCTCGGCCGCCGCGTACTCGTCGAAGACGGTCCCGTCCGAGGCGCCGACCGAGACCTGATCGCTCCGGCGTAACGCTGCGCGGCGGATTCCTCCGCGCGATTCGCCGCCCGTATATTCCGGGGTCCAGGCCGCCTCCGGCCGCACTCTTTCGGATCGACCGACCCCCCACGTGAGCCGATCCTCGACTCGCTCCTCCACGAAAAGCAAGAAGCGGCGCTCTCCCAAGCGCGACGCCGCCCTCGTCTCCAGTCAGCGCAAGACCGAGGTGTTCGGGCTCGTCCTCATGGCCCTCGCCCTCCTGCTGACGCTCGCGCTCGTCACCTACGACCCGGCCGACGACGCCCTCGCCCGCTCGTTCTCGTGGGCCGACGCGCTCGACCCGCGCGGGAACCAGGCCGACAACGCCCTCGGCCTCGTCGGCGCGACGCTCGCCTACGGGCTGATCCCTCGCCTCCTCGGCTACCCCATCGTCCTCCTCACCGTGCTCCTCGGCGCGTGGGGCTACGTGTTCTTCCGCCGCCGCACGACGGTCTTCCTCCCGCTCCTCAGCGGCCTCGCCGTCGTCGTCACGCTCCTCGCCTCGACGTTCTTCGGCTGGTTCGCGGACGGCGCGGGCTCTGCCCTGACCCTCTGGAGCGGCGACGTCGGGCTCGGCGTGGCTGGGTGGATGCAGCAGGTGTTCGGCGCCGTCGGCTCGTTCATCCTCCTCACGCTCGCCGCCCTCGTCACCCTCCTCCTCATCGTCGACCACGACATCCAGGTCACGCTCGATCGGTTCGAGGAGTTCGTCGCCTCCGTCCGCGGACGGACGCACGAGCGGTGGATCGATGCGAAGGCGGCGCACGCCGAGCGCGCCGAGGCCCGCGCCGCCGTCCTCGCCGAGCGCCGGCAGGAGCGCGAGGCGAAGCAGCGCGAGCGGCTGAAGCAGGAGAAGGAGCGGGCCGCGCGGAAGAAAGCTGACCGCAAGGAGGAGGCGAAACCCGTCCGCGCCGAAGAACCGGCGCGGCCCGAACCTCGGCCGGAGCCAAAGCGGGTCGCCCCGCCGCCGCCCTCCCCCGCCCCGCCCGACGATGACGACGTGCTCGACGACCTGATCGCCGAGCGCCGGGCGCAGCCGAAGCCCGAGACCGCCCGCGCCGAGCCGACGCTCCACGTGCAGGGACCCGTGCAGGAGGCCGCCGGCGACCTCGAAGCCCGCCACAAGCAGGCCGAGGCCGCCACCCTCCCCTACGACTTCCCGCCGAGCGACCTCATGGACGAGCCAGACACCTCGGCGGGCGTCGACTACGACGAGATCGAGGACAACAAGCAGGTGCTCCTCGACAAGCTGGAGACGTACAAAGTCGAGATCACCGAGATCAACGCTGTCGTCGGCCCGACGGTGACGCGGTACGAGTTGACGCCGGCACCGGGCGTCCGCATCAGCCGGATCACCGCGCTCGAAGACGACCTCGCGATGGCGATGGCCGCGCCCGGCATCCGCATCCTCGCCCCGATCCCCGGAAAGTCAGCGATCGGCGTCGAGATCCCGAACCGCCACCGCGAGCTCGTCCGGCTCCGCAGCGTGCTCGCCACGGCACGGTTCACGGATGCGAAGATGGAGCTGCCCGTCGCCCTTGGCAAGAACATCCAGGGCGAGGTGAGCATCGAGGACCTCTCGAAGATGCCGCACCTCCTCATCGCGGGCGCGACCGGCGCGGGCAAATCCGTAGGGCTCAACGGCCTCGTCATCGGCCTCCTCTACGCCTGCCGACCGACCGATCTCAAGTTTGTGATGATCGACCCGAAGAAGATCGAGCTCGGGCCGTACCAGCAGTTGCTCGACCACTACATCGCGATGCCGGAGGACGCCGAGGACCCGATCATCACCGATTTCCACCAGGCCGCCGCCGTGCTGAAGTCGTGCGAGCGCGAGATGGAGGACCGCTACGACCTCCTCGCCGAAGCTGGCGTGCGCGGCATCCGCGAGTACAACGAGAAGGTCCGCACCGGCGGGCTCCCGCCCGAGGACGATCACCGCCACCTCCCCTACATCGTCGTCATCATCGACGAATTGGCGGATCTCATGATGACGAGCGGCAAAGAGGTCGAGCCGCCGATCGCGCGGCTCGCGCAGATGGCCCGCGCCGTCGGCATCCACCTCGTCCTCGCCACGCAGCGGCCGAGCGTCGACGTCATCACGGGCCTCATCAAAGCCAACTTCCCGTCCCGCATCGCCTTCCAGACCTCGTCGAAGATCGACTCGCGGACGATCCTCGACTCCGGCGGCGCGCAGCAGCTCGTCGGCAACGGCGACCTGCTCTACATGAACGGGAGCCGGATGGAGCGGCTGCAGGGACCGTACGTCTCGAACGACGAGATCGAGCGGATCGTGACGTTCATCGGCGGGCAGAAAGGCGCCGGGCCGTATCTCCTCCCGCCGATGAGTACGGAGGAGGATAGCGTGCTCGGCCCGACGAGCGAAGAGGACCGCGACGAGTTGTTCTCGGACGCGGCGAAGGTGATCGTTCGCAGCCAGCAGGGCTCGGTCTCGCTGCTCCAGCGGAAGCTCTCGGTTGGCTACACACGGGCGGCGCGGATCGTGGACCAGCTCGAAGACGCCGGCATCGTCGGCCCTTTCGAGGGCTCGAAGGCGCGCGCTGTGCTCGTGGCGGATGAACACGGACTCGACCTGCTGCTCAACGGTGAACCAGAAGAGCTAGAAGATGAAGAGTAGGTCGATGGCGGAGCCGACCGTCGCTCGCTCCGGGCTCGCGCACTTCCCCACGCTCGGCATCCTCGGCGGCGGCCAGCTCGGCCGGATGACGGCGCTCGCCGCGATCCCCCTCGGCATCCGCGTCCGCTTCCTCGTCCCGAAGCCGTCCGCGTCCGTCGCCGGCCTCGGCGAGGTCACCGTCGGCGATTGGACCGACCGCGATGTGCTCCGCGACTGGGCCGCCGACTGCGACGCGATCACCGTCGAGAGCGAGTGGGCACCGGCCGACGTCCTCGCCGAGGTGCTGCCCGAGCGTACGGCGCTGTGGCCGTCGCCCGACACGCTCCGCCTCATCCGCGACAAAGGAGTGCAAAAACGCACCCTCCGCGACGCCGGCCTGCCCGTCCCCGACTTCCACTGCTGCCCGACGCTCGACGACGCGCTCGCCACGGCCGAGGCCTTCGGCTACCCCGTCGTCGTCAAGAAATACCGCGGCTCGTACGACGGCTACGGCAACGCCACGGCCCGCACACCCGACGACCTCCGCGCCGCGTGGTCTGAGTTGAGCGATGACGATGGCGCGCTCGTCGAAGCGTGGGTGACCTTTCGGCAGGAGCTGACCGTGCTCGTCGCCCGCCATCCCGACGGCTCGCACGTCACCTACCCCATCGCGTACACCGAGCAGCGCGACCACCGATGTCACGCCGTCGTCGTCCCGGCCGAGGTGTCGGAGGCAACGGCCGAGGAAGCCCGGCGCATCGGGCTCGAAGCCGTGAAAACCGTCGGCGGCGTCGGGATCACGGCGGTGGAAGTGTTCGAGACCGAGGCGGGCGAGATCCTCGTCAACGAGCTCGCGCCGCGCCCGCACAACACGGGGCACTACACGATCGAGGCCTGCCCCGCGTCGCAATTCGAGAACCACGCCCGCGCCGTGCTCGGCCTCCCCCTCGGCGACCCATCTCTCCGCGTGCCCGTCGCCGTGATGGTCAACGTGCTCGGCCACCGCGAAGCCCGCCCCGAGCCGAACGGCCTCGCCGACGCGCTCGCCGTGCCGGGCGTCGGCGTGCACCTCTACGGCAAGGGCCGCGTCCGCCCGAACCGGAAGATGGGCCACGTCACCGCGACCGGCACCGACCCCGCCGAGACCCGTGCCCGCGCCGAGCGCGCTGCCGGCCTCATCCACCTCTGACCCCTCATCGTATGCCTCCCTCCCCCCTCGTCGGCATCGCCATGGGCAGCGAGTCCGACCTCCCCACGATGCAGGCCGCCGCCGACGTGCTCGATCAGTTCGGCGTGCCGTTCGAAATGCGTGTGCTCTCGGCCCACCGCACGCCGGACCGGATGACGGACTACGCCCGGTCGGCGCGGGAGCGCGGGCTGCGCGTGATTGTGGCGGGCGCGGGCGGCGCGGCGCACCTGCCGGGGATGATCGCGGCGAGCACGACGCTGCCCGTGATCGGCGTGCCGGTCCAGACGCGGGCGCTCAACGGGCTCGATTCGCTCCTCTCGATCGTGCAAATGCCCGGCGGCGTGCCCGTCGCGACCGTCGCGATCGGCGGGGCGAAGAACGCTGGCCTCCTCGCCGTGCAAATCCTCGCGACGAGCGACCTGGCCCTCGCCGACGCGCTCGCGGAGTTCCGCGTCTCGGAGGTCGAGCGCGTCGAAGGGATGGATGAGCGGGTGCGGCGAGGGTAGCGTAGAGCCGCAGCATGCTGCGGCTCTACCATTGCCCCGACGGTTACACCTACTCTAGGTACAGGTCGCTCGTGCGTTCGGCGGTGCGGCCGGTGAGCGTGTCGCGGACGCGGAGCGTGAGCGTGTACAGCCCTGGCTCCTGCCCCGCCGCGTCGAGGATCGTGTATGTCGCATCGTCCGGCCCCGTCCCGCCGGCTTCGAACTCGACCGACACGCCGCCGTCGTCCCCGCCGAAGATGTTCTTGGCGAGCTTCGCGATGCCCGACGACGTGTCCTTCGGCTTGAGCGTCACCTCGACGGCGTACTGGTTCTGCCCCTCGGCGTTCTCATCGAGGTTATAGGTCTCGAAGTAGAGGTAGATCGGCTGCTCGTTGCTGAACACGCTCCACGGCGCGGGCTGGATGATGACGTCGCCCCGCCGGACGCGCCCGCCGCTGACACCGTTCTCGCCCGCCTCGAAGTCTTCCTCGACCTGATACGCCAGCATGAGGTCGCTCACGGCGAGCCGGTCGCCGCCGAAGTCTGGCACGTCAACCGTGCGGCGCTGCGCGGCTTCGGCCCCACCGCCCGCCGTCTCGAACTCGACCGACACCGTCGCCGGGCCGGGCGCGGCCGTCATCGGCTGCGTATCGGTCCACAGCGTGGCTTCCTCGAAGGACACGACCTGCGACGTTTTGAGGCCGTAGAGCGTCCGCCGCCGCTCGACGGTAATGTCACGGTCGTCGTTGATGAGGAAGGCGCCGGTCTTCACCGTCAGCGGGACGAGGTCACCGCTGAGGTCGGCGCTCTCGCCGAGCGGGATGCCATAGTGAACGTAAAGGTCGGCCTGGCCGCCCTCACCCTTGAACGTCGTCACGACGTAGGGAATGCGCACGTCGCGGCCCGGCGGGCGGTACTCGTAGCGCTCGGGCGTCTCGCGGAAGGTCTCGCGCGCGATCATCTCGTAGTCCATCTTCTCGACGAACCCGGCCGAGACGTCGGCGAAGAAGTCGGCGGGCGGCGAGTAGAGCCGGTACTCCCCGTTTCGCAGCGGGTCCTCGAAGACGAACTTAAAGTCGCCGTAGTCCCACACGTTGAAGAGGTTCGAGCGGTCGGCCATGTCGAAGCGCTCGCCGAACTGCCGGCCCGACTCCACCTCCTGTGCAGCGACGTTGAGGCCAAAGCCGGTGATGACCTCGCCGAAGTCGCCGGTCATCGTGACGTCGGAGAGCGGCGGGCCGTAGCGGACGAGGAGCCGGCCGCGCTGCGTGTGCCAGCCCCGGAGGTCGATCTCCGGCGCGGCGTAAAGGAGGTCAGCGTGGACGAGGCGGGCGTAGTGCTCCAACTTCCGCTCGTTGAAGGGTGTGAGGTAGCGCGGATTCTGGCTCGTCCAGAAGCGCGAGGCGAAGCCGACGGGGTCCTCGGCGTAGCGCTGCTGGTCGTCGTCGTTGAGGATGAGCGTGAGGTCGTCGAAGTCCGCCCGCTCCTCCGCGCTCATGAACTCGAACGCCTCCTCAAAACTCTTCGCCGCGGCATCGCTGCGGCCGATCCGCTGGTTGGCCAGGCCGAGGTAGGCCCACGTCTGCGGGTCCTCGGGGAAGAAGATGTACATCCGCTCCAGCACGCCGAGCGCCTCGGCGTAGGCCTCATTGAGCGTATGAATCCGCATCAGATGGTCGTAGACGGGACGGCGGCGCGGGTCGTACTGGAGCGCTTTTTCGAGGTGGCCGATGGCCGCGGCGTAGGCTGCGTCGGCGCGGCTGCTGAGGTCGAGCACGCCGGCCCCCTGCGCCTGCAGCTTCGCTACGTCGAAGCGGTCCGTGAGGTCGATGGCATCGGCGTCGCCGAAGGCGGCCCTCGTTTCGAGGCTGCTGGCGGCCTCGGGGTCCTCGAAGAGCGTTTGCGAGCCGAGTTGCCCCTCCGCCTCGAACCCGAGCCCGTTCTCGTCGGTGCGATTGAGTTCGGAGCGAGCGAGGTCGAGCGTCGGAAGCGCAATCGCGTTGCGGTACTGCCAGAAGTCGCGGATAAACGACGCGCCGAGTTCTTCGTGCGCGAACGCATTCGTCGAGTCGACCGAGAGGATCTGCTCGGCGATCGCGCGCCGCTGCTGCTGCTGGATGAGCTCGGCGAGGTTGTTCCACGACGGGAGCCGGAGCTGCTGGAGCTCGGCCACCATGTATTCGATGTTGTCCGGGTCGAGCTTCCGCGCCTGCCGGATTGACCGGCCCGCTTCGCCTTTGTCGAAGAGCGGCGACTCGTAGTACACCCGCGAGAGCATGTAGTACGCCTCGGCGTTCGTGCCGTCCTTTTCGATGGCGCGCTCGAAGGCGGCCTTGGCGATGTCGAAGCGGTCGTCGCGGAAGGCTTCGATGCCCTCCTCCAACGAACGCTGCGACGCGTCGCTGACGACGGCGGGGCTCGCGTCGTCCTGCGCGGAGACGGGGGCCGTCCCCATCGCGAGGGCAGCCAGCAAGAGGGAGAACGTGAGGGCTCGCTGTGTCATCGGTTACCTGCGTAAATGGGGACCACTCGGCGGCGTAACACGCAGCGCAACGGGGCTGTTCCGCCCCGAAAGACGGTGCGCGCTGCCGCTATTCAAGAAACAGTTCGGCGCTCCGGATTAGTGCCTCGCCGGTGACGCGGTCACGGAGGCGGAGTGTGAGGACGTAGGGGCCGGGCGCCTGCCGGCTCGCGTCGAGCACGACGTACTCGCTGAGGTCGGGGCCACGCGCGCTCCCCTCGAACTCGACGGCGACGCCGCGCTCGCGGCTTCCGAAGAGGTCCCGTGCCCAGCGTGCGAGCCCCGTCGCCGTCTCCTTCGGTCGGAGGGCGACCTCGACGGCGTAGCGGTTGAACCCGTCGTCGGCCGGAGCGAGGGCGTACCCTTCGAGGTAGAGAAAGATCGGCTGGTCTGTGGCGAACACGCCCCACGGCGCGGGCTCGATGTGATAGCCATTCCGCATCGTCCCGCCCGTCGCTATTCCGTCCGCCTCTTCGATGGCGTAGGCGAGGAGGAGGTCGCTGGCGCTGAACCCGCCGGCCGCGTAATCGGGCAGCACGAGCGGTTCGCGGCGGAACCCGAGCGGCCCATCCGCGCCCTGCTCGAACTCGACCGCGAGTTCGTACGCACCGGGCGCGGCCTGCAACGCGACGCCGCCAGTCCACAGCCGCGTGTCGTCGAACGTCCGCACGTCCGCCGAGCGAATCGTCCCGTCCGCGCGGCGGCGCTCGGCGACGATCCGGCCGTCGGCGTCGAGGAGGAACGCCCCGCTGCGGAGGCCCGCGCGCGTCCCCTCCTGTTCGACCGGCACGCCGTAGCGGACGAGCACGTCGACGCCGCCGCGCTCGCCTCGGAATGTGGTGGCGAGGAACGGGAAGCCGACGCGGGCGGGCGGCGCGTAGTCGAACCGCTCGGGCGTCCGGTTCATCAGGCTGCGCGCGCGCGTGACCTCGTCCTCGCCCTTCGCCGAGCTCCAGAACTCGTAGTCGCCGCCGCGAAAGGCGTCTTCGAAGAGGAGCGTGAAGTCGTCGTAGACCCAGCGGTTATACCGACTAAAGTCGCGGGCGACGACGTCATTGCTGAGCCACGTGACTTCGGTGCGCGGCAGCCCGTAGCGGACGGCAACTTCGCCTTTCGTAGACTCCCAGCCGCGCCGCCCGGTTTGCGTGTCGGCAAAGAGGAGGTCGGCGAGGGCGAGGCGGGCGATGTGCTCCAGCTTCCGCTCGTTCTGCGGCGTGAGGAGGCGCGGGTCGTTGCGCTGCCAGAACCGGCGCGTGACCGTAGCGGAATCGGCGGCGAAGGCTTCGGCCTCGTCCCGGTCGAGGAGCAGGGCGACGCTCTCGAACGCACGGCGTTGCGCGTCCGGCATCGCCGCGAGGGCGCGAGCAAACGTCGTGTCGGCTTCGGTGACCTGTCTGGTTCGGTAGAGTCCAAGCCCGAGGAAGAGGTCGGCGTCGGGGTCGGTGGGGCGGGCGGCTTTCATGGCGCGGGCCGCGTCGAGCAGGCCGGCGTCATCGCGGGCGGCGGCATGCGTGCGGAGGCGGAGGCGGTGCGCCGCGGCACGGTCGGGCTCGGTAGCGAGAGCGTGGGCGAGGTGGTCGCGGCTGCGGCGGAGGGCGCGGTTGGCGGCCCCGCTCATCCCCCGCTCGGCGTCGGTGTCCCACCCGCCGCGCCGGTCGGCGAGGCTGCGGCGCCAGTCGAACTCGAGGAAGTAGGCGAGCGCGCGCTCCTCGTGGGCCGGCGCGCTCGTCGAGTCGAGCGCGAGGATGCGGCGGGCGAGTGTCGCGCGGCGGCTGTCGGCCATGCTGAACGCCCGCTCCTCGGACAGCTCGTGCTGGAGCTGGCGGAGCCGGGTTTCGAGATAGCGCGGGTTCTGCGGATCGGCGGCGACGGCGCGCTCGGCGTGGCGGCGGGCGAGGCGCTCGTCGTGCAGCGGCCCGTCGAGGTAAAGCAGCGCCAGCAGGTGGTTCGCCTCGCCGTTCCGACGGTCCCGCGCGACCACATCATTCAGCAGGGCGGCGGCTTCGTCGAACGCGCCTTCTTGGTACGCGGCGACGGCTTCGGCCAGCGGCCCGTCCGCCCCGCCCCGTGGCTGCGCGAGGGCGGCCACGGGCGTCAGCACCGCGAGGATGAGGAGGCAGCAGCGCATGGGCGGACGGTGGAGGTCGGGATAGTATACGATCCCCCGCTTCGCGCCCGATGTCAAGCCACCCGTCCCGAACGGTCGCACGGCGACGCAGAAGTGCACGCAGCGGTGCCCCAGTGGTTCGTACTGTTTCCTTCGACTGCTCTGCATCGGACCTCCTCTTCAGAATGGTTACTTTGATGCCTGCCGCGGCGGCACCTTGATTGCCGCCTCCGCCTCTTGCACTGCGTATGCTCTCCCGGTCTCTCGCCGCACTCTCCCTTCTGCTTCTCGGCACCGCAGCGCTTGCGCAGCCCTGGTCGGCCGGCGTGGATGTGTTCGCCCCTGTGCAGCCAGCGTTGCCTCTGGCCCGAGGTATCGACACGGAGCATTCGCGCACCTACGCCTTCGCCGCTCGCGTCGGGCGGAAGCTGACGCCGCAGATTTCGGTCGGAGGGTCGGCTGGATACCGCTACAGCGAGTCGCTCAATACTCTATTTGCAGATCCGAACCTACTCATTGAGGACAAGCTGACGACGCTGAGCGCAGGTCCGTTCGTGCGCTACGAGCGCCCACTCGGGCCTCTGGCCGGTATCGGTGAGTTCGCCATCGACGGTGGCCTCCTCCTCCTCGGCGGCAAAACACAGGGGCTGGGCTTTCACGAGGCCACGCAGAATTATACAGGCTTCGCTCTGGCCGCGACACCCCGCCTCGGCTTGGCGTATGCGCCTGCAGGCCGATTCCGCCTGGAACTCCTCGCCGGCTATCGGTTCGGGTATGCCTCCATTGGGACGATGATCGGGGAGGAAGAAGAGCCATGCACGGTGACCCCCGACTACTGCGGTCCAAGGTTCGACTGGCGCCGCGTGGATCACGCAGGCACGTACGGCGGACTCGACGTCTCGCTGGGTGTCCGCTACGCGTGGCACCCTCCGCGCCCGCGTGAAGCGTCCTCGCCTGTCGTGCCGGGCCGTCACGCATTCTACGCCGAAGCCGGGGGGTCGGGCATCTTCTACTCGCTCAACTACGAGCACGACCTCGGCGGCGCGCCGGGCGGCCTCCACGTACGCATCGGGGGATCGGTCCTGCCCCCCTTCCCCGGCAGCGATGGCGGTTTCGCGCTCGGAACCGTGGCACTCGGTGCGGTCCCGTCCGGTGAAGTCCGACGGTTCGTTCCCGAGATAAGCGCGGGCCTAGTAGCCGTCACGAGCGACAGCGAGGTCGTCCCGACCGTTTCCGCCGGATTTCGGCTCGTGCGCCCGCGCTGGTTTGCGCGCTTCGTCGTCACGGCGTTCCAGCCGAAGGATCGCCGTGACTATGCCACCGGGCGGGAGACGCTCTTCCTCCCCGGAGTCAGCGTCGGCGTGCCCCTCTGAATCACGTCGCGCGGGCCGAAACGCTACGCCCGCACGACCCGCGCGAACCGCCGCTTGCCGACCTTCAGCACGAGCGGTGCGCTCGTGAGGTCCACGTCGAAGAACGGGTCCGTCACCTTCTCGTCGTCGAGCGACACGGCGTTCTGCTGCACGAACCGCCGTGCCTCCCCGTTCGAGCTTGCGAACCCGGCCTGCCGGACGAGGTCGACGATGCCAATCGTGTCGCCTTCCACCGCGAGGTCTTCGATGTCGTCGGGCACGCCGCCCTGGATCACCGTCTGCTCGAAGTGGCGGCGGGCGGCAGCGGCGGCCTCGGCTCCGTGGTACATCCGCACGATCGCGAGCGCGAGGTCGTGCTTGGCGTCGCGCGGGTTCTCCTCGGCGAACCGCTTCAGCTCGGGCAGCCTCTCCGTCGGGACGTCTGTGGCGAGCTCGAAGTAGCGGTAGATCAGCTCGTCGGGGATCGAAAGCGTCTTGCCGTACATCTCCCCCGGCGGCTCAGCGATGCCGATGTAGTTGTCGAGCGACTTCGACATCTTCTCGACGCCGTCGGTGCCTTCGAGGATCGGCATCGTGAGGCAGACCTGCGGCTCCTGCCCCGCCGCGCTCTGGATGTCGCGCCCGACGAGGAGGTTGAACGTCTGGTCCGTCCCGCCCAACTCCACGTCGGCTTTCAACTCCACGGAGTCCTGCGCCTGCGCGAGCGGGTAGAGGAACTCGTGGACCGCGATCGGCTCGCCCGCTTTGTAGCGGTTCTCGAACTCGTCGCGCTCCAGCATCCGCGCGACGGTGTAGCCCGAGGCGAGCTTGATGACGTCGGCGAACGACATCTGCCCGAGCCAGTCGCCGTTGTAGCGGATCGTGGTCCGGTCGGGGTCGAGGATTTTCGAGGCCTGCTCGAAGTAGCTCCGCCCGTTCTCGCGCGTCTCTTCGAGCGTCAGCGCGGGCCGCGTCTTCGACTTCCCGCTCGGGTCGCCGATCATCGCCGTGAAGTCGCCGACGATGAGGACGACGCGGTGGCCGAGGTCTTGGAACTGCCGCATCTTGCGGAGCACGACGGCGTGGCCGAGGTGGAGATCCGGCCGGCTCGGGTCGCAGCCGAGCTTGACCGTGAGCGGCTCGCCGGTCTTTTCGGCCCGCTTCAGCTTCTCGACGAGGGCGTCCTCGGGGATGATCTGCGCCGTGCCGCGCCGGATCTGCGCGAGTTGCTCGTCGAGGGGGGGAAACGTACTCATGTAGAACGTGAGGTGGGCTGCTGCGGAGGAAGAGAAGGAGTGAGGTGCTCGGCCAGTCATCCCGAGCTTGTCGAGGGATCTCTCGT
The DNA here is from genome assembly GCA_039944855.1 of Rhodothermales bacterium. Lineage (NCBI taxonomy): Bacteria > Pseudomonadati > Rhodothermota > Rhodothermia > Rhodothermales > Rhodothermales bacterium. The sequence continues at coordinate 196,180 of JBDUXZ010000029.1, forward strand.
GAGCAAACGGTTCAGCACCAAAGATCCTTCGACTCTGCTACGCTTCGCTCAGGATGACAGAGAACAAGCGAGCAAACATCCCTTCACGCGGAAAGGGCGTCCTGTGCGAGGTTGCTATTCTTTCATGATCCGGTCGAGGCGGCGCTTCGTGTCGCGCTCGGCGATGTCGCGGCGTTTGTCGTGGAGCTTCTTCCCGCGCGCGAGGGCGATCTCGACCTTTGCCCAGCCCTGCTTGAAGTAGATCTTGAGCGGGACGATCGTGAGCCCTTTCTGCTCGATCCCCTTCTTGAACTTCTCGATCTCGCGCTTGTGGAGGAGCAGCCGGCGCGGCCGTGTCGCCTCGTGGTTGGCGTAGCCGCCGTGCTCGTAGGGCGCGATGTGGCAGCCCATGAGACGGAGCCCGTCGCTGTCGACGGAGCAGAACGCCTCTTGCAGGTTGACCTTCCCCGCCCGCAGCGACTTCACCTCCGTCCCCTGCAGTTCGATCCCGGCCTCGACGCGGTCGAGCAACTCGTACTCGTGCCGCGCGCGGCGATTCGTGATAACGACTTTGACGTTCTCGGCCATGGAGACGGGGTTGGCTGGGCGAACAGAGTGGAAGCGAAGGGTCGGGACCTCCCGCCTCACTCTTCCTCGTCCGGTGGCTGGAGGACGACGAACGGAATCGCGGGCAGGTCGTCGAGCGCGCGATGATAGAACAGTTGGTTCACCCACTCGTCGAGGCCGGCGTGGGCGTAGGCCGCGAGCGTGACGCCGCCGATCTCGTGCGTGGTGCCGAGGTCGTCGGGCGGATGGAGCCGGAGCGCTTCGTCGCGGAGGCGGTTCGCCTCGTCCGGCGTGACGGTGCCGACGGGCGCAGCGAGGAGCGCCCATACCATCGGCCGCGTCGTCATCTCGAACCACTCCTGTCCGAGGTCGAGCACGAGCCCTTCGCCCGGCGGCTCGGTTCCGACGCTCAGCACGGCATCGAGATCGGCGGGCAGGTCCTCTCCCGCTTGCAGCGGGACGAAGCTCGGCGTGGCGTCGTACAGCTCTTTCAGCACAACCTGCGCGAGGAGGGCTTCCTGCGCGAAGTGCGGGTCGATCCCGACGCGCTGAATCCGGTCGAGCCGTCCGAGCACGCGGAGCCGGACCGAGGCGTAGACGTGCCCGACCAGCCCGATGCCGGGGACGACCGAGAACGCATCGGGGTCGCGGAGGACGGCCAGCGTCGGGACGAACGCGAGGTCGGCGTGGCCGGCCCGGAGCAGGCGTTCGGCCGCGTAGAGCGGCACCGGCTCCCAACTCTCGACGGGCGACGCGCCCTCGGCCCACTGCTGGGCGAGGGCGCGCGCGACGTCGACATCGGGAACGGCAAGGCGCATGACAGAACGAGTTCAGCGACTGGCGGGCAGGACGGGTTACTTCTTCTTCGTCTTCGTCTTCGCCGTGGAGCCGGTGTCGCGCATCTTCTCCTGGATGCGGGCGGCCTTGCCGCGGAGGCCGCGGAGGTAGTAGAGCTTGGCGCGGCGGACGCGGCCCTCGCGGACGACCTCGATCTTCGCCAGCTTGGGCGAGTAGAGCGGGAAGATGCGCTCGACGCCGATGCCGTTCGACACCTTGCGGACGGTGAACGTCTTCGTGGTGCTGTGGCCGCCGCGCGCGATGACGACGCCCTGGAACTGCTGGATGCGCTCCTTGTCGCCTTCGATGACGCGGACGTGCACGTTGACCGTGTCGCCGGGTTTGAAGTCCGGGATGTCGTCCCGGTACTGCGTGGCCTCGACGAGGTCCATCAGTTCGTTTGCCATGGGGATATTGTTTTCAGGGTGGGAGCGTGGTCGGGAGTCCATCCCTCGCACGCGGGGCTAATCAAGTAAGTCGGGGCGGCGTTCTTTCGTACGGCGGAGGCGCTGCTCCTCGCGCCACTCGTGGATCCGGTCGTGGTCGCCGGAGAGCAGGACGTCGGGGACGTGCTGCCCCCGGAACTCGGCCGGGCGGGTGTAGACCGGCGCGTCGAGGAGCCCGTCCTGGAACGAGTCCGAGAGCGCCGACTGCGCATCGCCGAGCACGCCGGGCAGGAGCCGGACGAGCGCGTCGGTGAGCACGAGCGCGGGGAGTTCGCCGCCCGAGAGCACGTAGTCTCCGATCGAGATCTCCCGCGTGACGAGGGTGTCGCGCACGCGCTGGTCGATGCCTTTGTAGTGGCCGGCGATCAGCAGGAGCCGCTTCCGCATCGACAGTTCGTTCGCGAGCGGCTGGTCGAAGACCTCGCCGTCGGGGCTGAGGTAGATCACCTCCTCCACCTCACTATCACCGTCTTCCGCCCACTGGGCCCGAATCGCCTCAATGCAGGCGAAGAGCGGGCCGGGCGTGAGCACCATCCCGCCACCGCCGCCGAAGGGGTAGGCGTCGATCTTCCGGTGCTTGTCCTCCGTGTAGTCGCGGAGGTCGTGCACGCGGATATCGACGAGCCCTTTCTGCTGGGCGCGCTGGATGATCGATTGATCCAGCGGCCCGGCGACGAGGTCGGGGAGCGCGGTGACGATGTCGATACGCATCAAAGAACAGGGTCGGGTCGGGGGTCGAGGGTCGGGGGTCCCGAATCCACCTCCAGCCCATCAGTCAAGCAATCCTTCGGGCGGGGCGATCGTGATCTGCCCCGCGTCGAGGTTTATGTCGGTGACGATGGCGTCCACGTCGGGCACGAGCGCATCGGGGCGGCCGGGGCGCTTGACGAGCAAGAGGCGTTGCGCCCCGCCCGTCAGCACGTCCTGCACCGTCCCCACGTCCTCGCCGTCCTCGGTCACGACGCCGAGCCCGATGAGATCGTGGAGGAACACCTCGCCCTCCGCGAGCGCCGGGAGGTCCGACTCGACGGCGAAGACGCTCAGCCCGCGGAGGGCGTCGGCGGCTTCGCGGTCGGGGACACCGGCGAACGTCACGAGCGCGACGGTCCCCCGCTTCGTCGTCTGAAACCGAATGCCTTCGACGGTGCGCGCGCGGGCACGCTCCGGCGACGGCCCGAGGAACAACGACTCGAGGTCGGCGAGGCGCCCCGGGTCGTCCGTCTCCGGGATCACCTTCAGCTCGCCGCGCACGCCGTGGGGAGGCCCACAGGTGCCGACGAGGATGAGGCTATCGGGTTCAACCGGGTTCACGGGAGGCAGGGTTACGCGGACTTCTCTTCGGACGCGTCGGAGGCTTCGTCGGCATCTTCGACCGTACCGACGGCCTCGGGCGACGTGGCCTCCTCGCGCATCGCCTCATCGGTCGCGTCGGCGGCCTCAGCGACGGTGGCCTCGCCACCCTCCGCTTCGACTTCCTCGACGACGGCCTGATCGGCGGCGGCTTCGGGCGCGGACTCCGGCACATCGTCGGCCGAGGCCTCGATGGTTTCGTCAGCGGTCTCTTCCGCAGCGGCTTCGGCGGACTCGGGCGCAGCGACATCGGCGGCACCTTCGGCGAGGCCTTCGACGGGCTCGCCGGTCGGGACCGCGTCGGCCGAGACTTCGGTGCCGGCGGGGACGTTGTCCTCCTGGTTGAGCTCGTCGCCCTTGTTGGCCTCGGCGTCCTGGGCGGCGGCGAGTTCGGCTTTGGCTTCGGCCTCTTTCTTGGCGCGGATGGCCTCGGCCTCTTCGCGCTGCAGCTTCTCGTGCTCCGCCTTCTGCTTGGCGAGTTCTGCCTCGCGCTCCTTCTCCTCCTCAGCGCGCTTCTTAGCCTCCTCGGCCGCGACCTTGCGCTCGGCTTCGAGCGACTGCTGGCGGCGGGCGGCGGCGGTCATCTTGAGCGACTCGCCCTTCGCCTCGCGCGCGGCGAGGAACTCGGAGACGGCCTGCTGGATCTCGTCCTCCGACTTGCCCTTGCGGAGCATGTGGAGCTGGAGCATCACGCCCTGCTTCGACAGCAGGTTGCGGACGGTGTCAGACGGCTGGGCGCCCTGCTGGAGCCAGTAGAGGATGCGGTCCTCTTTGAGCGAGACCTGGGCGGGCTCGTTGATGGGCTCGTAGCGGCCGAGGTCTTCGATGAAGCGGCCGTCGCGAGGGCTGCGGCCGTCGGCGGCAACCAGGGCGAAGATCGGGCGCTTCTTCCGGCCGAGCCGGCGCAGGCGGAGTTTGACTGCCATGGGGTTGGGGTCTGGGTTGGGGGTAAAAGGGAGTTCGTCTTACGGGGAGCTAGCGTCCGCCGAGGCTGCCGAGCACGTTTCCGATGTCGGCCGGGCGGCCCTTCTTGGCGAGCTTGCTCATCGTCTTCATCATCTTCTTCATCTCGCGGAACTGCTTGAGGAGCTGGTTCACGTCCTGCACCTCGACGCCGGAGCCGCGGGCGATCCGTTGACGGCGGCTGCCGTTGATCACGTTCGGGTTCTCACGCTCCTCCACCGTCATCGACTGGATCATCGCCTCGATGTGCTTGAATGCGTCGTCCTCCACGTCGAGGTCCTTGATCTGCTTGCCGACGCCGGGGATCATGCCGAGGAGGTCCTTCATCGACCCCATCTTCTTGATCCGCTGGAGCTGGGTGTAGAAGTCTTCGAGGTTGAAGTCCTGGCTCGTGATCTTGCGCTGGAGCTTCTCGGCCTCGTCCTCGTCGAACTGCTCCTGCGCCTTCTCGACGAATGACACGATGTCGCCCATCCCGAGAATCCGCTGGGCCATCCGGTCCGGGTAGAACTCGGTGAGCGCGTCGAGCTTCTCGCCCATCGAGGCGAACTTGATCGGCTTCTGGACGACGGTGCGGATCGAGAGCGCCGCGCCGCCGCGCGTGTCGCCGTCGAGCTTCGTGAGGACGATGCCGTCCACGTCGAGCCGCTCGTTGAACGCCTTCGCCGTGTTGACCGCGTCCTGCCCCGTCATCGAGTCGACGACGAAGAGCACTTCGTCAGGCTCGGTCGCAGACTTGATGTCGACGACCTCCTGCATCATCTCCTCGTCGACGTGGAGGCGACCGGCCGTGTCGATGATGACGGTGTCGCGGCCGAGGCGGCGGGCCTCTTTCACGGCCTCGTCGGCGACGCGGACGGCGTCCTTCAGCGGCGCGCCGTCGTCGCCGCGGAGGCTGTAGACGGGGACGTTGATCTGCTTCGCGAGCGTCTCGAGCTGGTCGACGGCGGCGGGCCGGTAGACATCGGCAGCGGCGAGGAGCGGGCTTTTGCCCTTGCTCTTGAGGTGCCGCGCAAGCTTGGCGACGAACGTCGTCTTGCCCGAGCCCTGGAGCCCGGCGACGAGGATGACGGTCGGCGGCCGCTTCGCCTTGTTGAGATCGACGTGGACGTCGCCGAGGAGGAAGACGAGCTCGTCGTAGAGGATTTTGACGAACTGCTGGCCGGGGGAGACGGCGGTGAGCACCGACTCATTCGTGGCCTGCTCCTTCACGCGGTCCGTGAAGTCGCGGGCGACCTGGTAGTTCACATCGGCGTCGAGGAGCGCGCGGCGGACCTCGCGCATCGTCTCGGCGATGTTGAGCTCGTTGATCCGTCCCTGCCCTTTAACGTTCTTGAGGGCGACGTCGAGCTTGTCAGAAAGGCTTTCGAACATGGGAGCGCAGTGGGGAATGGAATCGGAGTCGCGCGGCGCTAGAGGAGCGAACCGGCGCGGTGTCGAGGGCGGAGCAGCGAAGCGGGCCCGGCGCTCGTGTTGAGCGCGGCCCTGCGGAAACCGCCAGCGTTAACGGGTGGCATCCGGCTGCCGTACCCCAGACGGGTTCCGAACTGGGCAGCCCCAAAGATAAGGCACCTCCCCCCGGATACCGTGCAGATGAGGCGAAGAACCCTTTGCCACAACGCACGACGGCGACCGCACACGCTGCGGTCGCCGTCTCACGATCGAGAAGGGTATAGACGCCTACTTCACCACGACGATGCGTTGTGTCGTCACCTGTCGCTCCGTGCGGAGTTGGATGACGTACACCCCAGCGGGTAGATCGCGAAGGTCCCAGCCCATCGCGTGCGCACCCGCGCTCACGGTGCGCTCCGGCTCCCCAGCGACGCGGCGCCCCGTCACATCGAACGCCGACCACGTAATTGTGCCGGCCTGCTCCAGTTCGAACCCGAGCGTCGCCGCGCTCACTGCGGGGTTGGGGTAGACAGAGAAAGCCAAGGCTGACGGCGCCACTTCCTGCTCGCTTGCCGTGGTGCCCCGGTACTCGAACAGGGTACGGACTACGTTGACCCACTCTGCGTCAATGAAAGCCTGCTGGATAGTCGTAATTCGATTCCCGTTCGCATCGTGTGAGTAGAAAAGCCTATAAGCACCTACCCACGTCGCTCCATTCCAAACCTGACCGAGCAAGTTCGAGAGCAGCCCAGCCTCGTAGTTTCCCGTCTCCCGCCATGCGTTGGACCACGCTGTGCCATTCCACCTCTCGCTCCGCAACTCTTGCAGTACGCCTGCTTCACTGTAAGCATAGAAATAACGTTCGTCGTCGTCCCACATGGCGCCATCCCACACCTGATAAACGGCGAACGTGCGCCTACCATCGTCATCGACCGAGAACACGAGCCGGACGGAGTTAATCCACTCCGATCCAGACCACACCTGTGCTAGACGCTCAGTGAGGTGCTGATCTGCGTACGAATACGAGACTCGGGAAACATCTCTCCATTCGCCCTCCTCTCGCCACTCCCGAATCTCTTCAACGAGTTGCCCCTCAGCATAGCTAAAGTTCGCTCGGCGCATATCTACCCACAGCGAGTTGTTGAACTCCTGATTGATCATCTGCGCCTGTACGCCGTCATAGTAGGTGTACAGGTTCCGCGCTTCGTCCTCCCAAACATCCCCATTCCAAGCCTGGAACACTTGGCGATCCAAGAGAGCTTCTTCGGAGCGCACGCCACGTTCGGCAAGGTCTGCGAAGAGTTGTAGCCTGAAAGCGTCGTCATGTGGCGAGGTCTCAACAAGAGCGCGCGCTTCATTACCTAATTGACTAATGGAGACGCCATCCTGTCCACTTAGGATGACGGAGGGACTGAGGACTTGCGCAAGTGCGGGGGACGCAGTAACCGTACAAGCGGCTAGCGCCAAGATGAGCGTTCGCATGGGATGGGGAGGCTAGATGTGCTAACGATTATTTTGTTTAAAAACGACTTGCCACGTAGCGGACCTAGTAGGGTTGATAGAGCCACAGGCGACGTTACAAGTATAGGCGTTACGGTCAGCTATGGATTGAAATAATCGCCAAAGTAGCGACCAAATAATCGTTATACAATTATCATTCCTCATTGCTACTGATGAGGACATCGACACGACAACGTGGCTTAGTCTGTACTCCTTTCCTTCTCCGCTGCTTCAAAGACCTCACTCCCCCTCGTCTTACCTTGCCGAGAAAATGCACTCATGACCGATCGTCCATCGCTGAACTCGGATCACGACTCGCCGTGGTGGGACTTCGCTATCGACCCCACCGTGCGCGACGATGTCGAGGCTCGTCGTCTCACCGACGCCGACGGAATGCCCCTCGTAAACGCCCCCGACGACGAAGGGCGGCTCGGCATCGACTACCCGGGGTATCTCGGGCTCGACCTGCTCCTGGGCGCTCAAGTCCCAGCGTCGCGCGTACCGGACGAGCGCGTGTTCATCATCACGCACCAGCTCTTCGAACTCGTCTTCAAGCAGATGATCTTCGACCTCGGTGTCGTCGCCCGCACGATGCAGGCGCTCCTCGACGCCGGCGACGACGAGCTCCGCGAGCGCGCCCTCGAACCGCTCCCGGATGACCTCGGCCCGTCGGCGTTCTGGCGGCCTGCGATGACGGCGGCCGGGCGCCTCCGCCACGCGGCTCGGCGCGTGCTCCCCGCCATCATGACGTTCATGGGCCGGAGCGAGACCGACGACGTCTTGTTCTCCACACTCGAATACGAGCGGTTCCGCGACTTCCTCGCCCCGGCTAGCGGATTTCAGACGGCGCAACTCCGACTCATCCAACGCGCCCTCGGCAAGAATCCGATCCTGCGCGTGCACGTCTTCCCGGGCGATGTCTTCGGCCGCCATTACACGGGGTGCCCGGTCGGTCATGTCTCGCTCGGCGACCCGCTCGTGCTGCGCTCCGGACACAGCCGTGCGTTTCCCGCCGAAGGCGCTCCGGCCCAGGCCGTCGCAGAACTCGACCGGACCGCCCACGCGGTCCTCGCCCGCCTCGCCCCCCTGGCCGAAGGGCTCTCGGCTGCGCCCTCGATCCGCACGATGCACGGAGAAGATGTGACGCGCGCCGTTTCCCGCCTCCGCGCCACGTTGGGGGAAGTGGACGGGGCCGAAGCCACCGTCATCCAGTTCCGTGGAGAGATGGAATCGGCGGCGCGGGAGGAGAACGAGCGCCGGGCTGGGCTCGGGGACGCGCGACGCGGGGCGCAGGCGCTCCACGCCCGCCATCGCCGGAGTTGCCTCGCGTTTGTCCTCGACCGGATCTCGGCGACCGACGCCGCACTCCACGCGCCCGACGGAGACAGCTTCCTCACCGTCCACCGCAAAACCGTCCGCCGCCACGTCGCGGGCGATGGCGGGACGGGCGGCGGCGGGATGCCCTACCTCGTCACGAGCCAGCGCTTCCTCCTCCCCCTCTTCCCCGCGCTCGTCGCCTACACCGACCTCGGCACGGCCGGGACCGATGAGGACGGCGACCGCTGGTAGCTACGCCTCGCGCGCCCGCAACGCATCAATCGTGTCGACGGCGTGGCGGAGGTGCGGGATCACGATGCTCCCGCCGACGACGAGCGCGACGTTCAGCGCGTCGTCGAGTTCTTCGTCGGTGAACCCGGCGTCAACGCACTGGATCAGGTGGTAGTCGATGCAGTCGTTGCAGCGGAGCACGGCGCTGGCGACGAGGCCGAGCAACTCCTTCGTCTTGCCGTCGAGCGCGCCGTCGCGGTAGGCCGCGCCGTCGAGCGCGAAGAAACGTTTGATGCCGAGGTGGGTCTTCTCCTCGAGGATGCGGGCGTTCATCCGCGTGCGGTAGGCCTCGAAAGCGTCGAGGCGGTCGGAAGCGTTCGTGTCGTGAGCCATGAGAATCGGTCGGGTGAATGGGAAGAGTCAGGCCGTATTCTGCTATCCCTCCCGTCCCGTTCCGCACAGCGCGCGTGAAAACTCCGGCCCCCCCGATTTCCAAAGAGCGACTGCGCGAGCGCTTCCGCGCCGCCCGCCTCGCGCTCTCCCCCGACGAAGCCGCCGCGCACAGCGCCGCGATCTGCGAGCGCCTCGCCGCGCTGCCCGAAGTCCGAGCGGCCCGCGTCGTTCACGTGTACTGGCCGCTCCTCGACCGGCGCGAGGTAGACACCCGCCCGCTCATCCGTCGGCTCGCGGCATCGGGAACGTGCGTCGTCCTCCCCACCGTCGCTGCTTTCGACGGAACGCCGACGTTGGGACACGTCGCCTTCGAAAGCGAGGATCGGATGCGGCCGAACCGGTGGGGCATCCCCGAACCGTACGACACCGCCGCCGTCAATCCCGCCGAACTAGACGCCGTCATCGTCCCGGCGTTCGGGGCGGGGCGCGACGGGCACCGGATCGGGCACGGGCGCGGGTACTACGACGCCTTCCTCGCTGCCGTCGATGCTCCCGCCATCGGCGCGGTCTACGCTACCTGCCTCGTCGACGCCGTGCCCGCGGAGTCGCACGACGTGGCGCTCGACGTGATCGTGACGGAGCGCGAGGCGTGGCGCCCCGCCCTGCCCCGCCGCTGACCGCGAGCGCAACATCACCCCTACCGCATCGTACATTGTCCCGGACCCGAATCCTGCCCCCCATGAGCACCCGCACCCGGCGCCAGCGCCCTTCCGAAAGCGACCCGCACGAAGCAGAAAGCGTGTTCGCGTACGAGACCGCCTACGGTCTCGACGACGACATCACCGACGACGATATCGAGGAGTTCCTATACTCGAAGGAGGCTGAGGATCAGAAGCCGGGCTTCTGGAATCTGCCCACCGCCGCCGGCCTATCCACGATCGGCGTCGGCTCGGCGTACCTCCTGCAAGAGCTCGGCCTGTTCTCGTCGGGGTTCGACTTCTCGGCCCTCGTCGGCCCGTGGCTGATCGGCGTGCTCATCATCCTCATCGGGTTTGGCGTGCTCTCGTGGAGCCCGAACCGGAAGAAGCGCAAGCAGAAGCAGCGGGCGCAGGCCGCCCGTCGCCGCGCTCGGAGCGAGTCGAGCCGGACTGCCGCCGGGGCGAGCCGCCGCGAGCAGCGGAAAGAGCGCAAGACCGAGCGCCGCGAACGCTTCGCCGAGCGGCGGCAGAAGTTCACGAAGTCGCGCACGAACAAGAAGATCTTCGGCGTCTGCGGCGGGATCGGACAGGCGTTTGGGATCGACCCGACGCTCGTCCGCATCGCGTTCGTGATCGCACTCATCGCGGCCGGCGGCACGGCGATCCCGATCTACCTCCTCCTCGCGTGGCTCATGCCCAACGGCGACGCCGTCGCCTCGGACATCGCCGACTCCGACCTCGACGACGACCGCCTCATCATCATCCGGTGAGGCTCGCTTCCAATCCTGCCCCGGCCAAAGCAGAAGGGCCGGCTCCCGCGTCGGGAGCCGGCCCTTTCTTTTTCGCTGTAAGCGGACAGGCTATTTACCCGGCGACTTCGGCGCTCCACGCTTCCTGCGTGTTGCGGATCGCCTGCGGGCCCACCGTGCCGTCGAACACCTTGTTCTCTGCCGCCAGCTCCTTCGCGACGACGTCGCAGACGACCTTCGAGAGATCGACGAGGATCGGCGTGAGGTCCTTGAGGTGCCGCAGCGCCATGTCAGCGACCTCGCCGTTCTTCAGCGCGAGGGCCGTCGTGTGGAGCATGTGGTACGACACCGCGGCTAGGCTCGTGGCCGTGTAGTCGTCGCGGATCATGCGCGAGACCTCGTCGTCGCGGACGCGGTCGTAGAGCCCGGCAACGAAGCCGAGCGCGCCGCCGATGGCCTCCTTGACAGCCTGCTTCACGTCACCGCCGTCGCGGGCATCGATCTTGGTTTCGATCGCTGTGCAGTGCCGTTTGAGCGTGGTCTGGAGCGTGGTGACGACGCGGCTCGCCTCGGGATACTTCTTGAGGTCGTCGTCGTCGAGCTGGCGTTCGACGGCTTCGAGGATGTGCTTCTCGACCGCGTGCATGTCGGTGAGATAGGTGTTGAGCACGGCTTCGGGATTCTTCATGTCGATGCAGAGGTGTCTGAGAGGGGAAAGTGCCGGGCGGGCGTCCGTGCCTAGAAATCGGACGGAGGCCGGAGATGAGAAGACGTGCGGCCGAGCCCACCGGATGGTAGGCCGATTACACCGAAAACGCCCCCCAACGTTCCCTTCCGGTCCAGATTCTGCAGGGGAAGCGACCGTCGTGATTCCCCCTACGCGTCCCTCCGAAGCCCCCGTCAGACGCCCGGCGCGTTGAGGGCGGGCAGCGTGCCGGCGACGGCGATGTGCAGCGCGTCGGCGTCGAGGTGGCGGCGCACGGCGGCGTTGACGGCGTCGCAGGTGAGCGCTTCGATGAGGCGCGGGTGGCGGTCGAGGTACGCCGCGCCGAAGCCGCGCTCCTCGTTGATGAGGAGGGACGTGGCGAGGCCCCCCGTCGTCGCGAGGCCGACTTTGTAGGTGCCGGTGAGCGTCGTCTGCTTCTCAGCCAACTCGTCTTCGGTCACGCCCTCGGCCACGAATCGCCGGACCTGCTCCAGCGTCGCCTCGATGCCGCGTTCGAGCGCGTCGCCGCTGAGCGTGACGGCGATGCGCCAATAGCCGTCGAACTCGACCTGCACGCCGGTGAGCGTCGAGCCGATGCCGTACGTCAGCCCTTGCTCGTCGCGGACGGTGCTCATGAGGCGGGCCGAGAAGTTGCCGCCGAGGATGTAGTTGCCGACGTAGAGCGGGAGGTAGTCGTCGTCGTCGCGGCGGAGCGCGAGGGCGTGGCCCATCCGCACGTCGAGGTTCTGCCGGTCGGCCATCGGGACGTCGACGCGGCCGGGCGGCGCGGGGTCGGGCGCCGTCGCGAAGGGGGCCGTGTCGGAGGGCACCGCCCAGTCGCCGAGCGCGTCGGTGACGGACGCGGCGACGGCGTCGGGGTCGAGGTCGCCGGCGAAGGCGAGGAGGAGGTCGCGGGCGCCGAAGTGAGCGGCGTGGTAGGCCCGGACGTCGTCCACCGAAAGCGCTTCGAGGCGAGCCAGATCACTAGCGGGAGCCGAGCGGTAGTTCGGGTGATCGGCGGGGAAGAGCCGGCGGGCGAGCGCGTCGGCCGCCTGTGCGCTCGTGCTGTCGAGGGCGCGGCGGAGCGAGGCGGCGTGCTGCGCCTTCACCTTGTCGAACTCGTCGGCGTCGAAGAGCGGATCGCGAAGCTGCTCGGCGAGGAGGGCGAGCACGTCGGGCAGGTCGGCGCGGAGGGCGCGGCCGGAGACGCCGCAGCGGAGGCCGTCGGCGCTAAAGTGGAGTTGGACGCCGCGGTCTTCGAGCGCCTCGGCCACGGCGAAGCGGTCGCGGTGGCGCGTCCCCTTATCGAGCATCATCGTCACTAACTTCTGCTCCAGCTCCTGCCCCGACCCGAAGTCCGGCCGCGTCACGAACGAGCCCCGGAACGAGACGACGCGGTCCACGGGCGTCGGCAGCATCAGCACGCGGGCGGCGCCGCAATCGGCCTCGTGCGTGCGTTCGGCGAAGGAGAGCGTGGTGGAAGTGGCGACGGGTGACGACATAAGTAGCTAATGTTGTGCCCTACCGTGTCAGTGAGAGGACGAAGGGCGCGGGGGGCATGGAGGGGGGTGGAGAGCAGGGAGCGGTGGGGCAACTTTCTGATTATTCTTTTCTCTCCTTTCCCTCCACCCCTCCCATGCCGTCAATCGGATCCTCCTCGCGGGTAACGTGCACGGCACACGGCATGGGTTAATTGGAAGAGGGACGGCCGGGCTCGTCGGCGTCGGGCAGGATGGGATCGTAGAGGCCGACGGTCATCGTATCGCGCTGGAACGTGCGCTGCGCCGCGGCCTGCACGTCGGCGAGGGTGACGCGCTCGATCCGGTCGATGTACGTCGTGAACAGGGTCCAGTCGCCGGCGGCGATGGCCTCGTTAAGCTCGGAGGCAACGGCGTACGGCCCGTCGCGCCCGAACGCTTCCGACGTGACGATCTGGTTCTTCGCGCGGCGCAGTTCGGCCTCGGTGATCCCCTCATCGGCGATGGCTCGGAGGGCGTCCCACAACGCGGCCTCGACCGTAGCGTGCGTCACGTCGGGCGCGAGTGCGCCGTAGACGATGAAGAGTCCGGGATCGCGGAGGCGCGGGGCGTAGGCGAACACGCTCGTCGTCAGCCCCCGGTCCGTCAGGTAGCGGTAGAGCCGCGCGCTCTTCCCCCCGCCGAGCGCCACGCCGAGCACGTCGACGGCGTCGGCCGCCGGGTCCAGCGCGGCGACGGACTTGAAGCCGAGCATCACAGCCCCGAGCTGGCCCGCCGTGCGGACCGTCACGCGGCGCTCGCCCTGCTGCGGCGGCTCCTCGGTGACGTTGTGCTCGAAGGGGTCCGGCGCCGCCGTGATCGCGCCGAAGTGCTGCTCGATGAGGGCAAGCGCCTCGGCGCGGTCGAAGTCGCCGATGACGGAGGCCGTGGCGTTGTCAGGCCAGTAGTACGTGTCGTAGAAGTGGCGGAGCCCCTCGGCCGTGACGCGCTCGACGTCGGAGCGCCAGCCGATGGTCGGGTGGCCGTAGGGGTGGGCGAAGAAGGCCGTCGCGTAGAGCGCGTGGAGCAGCTTCCGCGTCGACTCGTTCTCGCCCCGGTCGAGTTCGTTGAGCACCACCGTTCGCTCACTCGCGAGGTCGTCGGCGCTGACGCGGGCGTTCCGCATCCGGTCGGCCTCGATCTCGACGGCGAGCCCCAGGTGCTCCTTCGGCAGCAGCTCGTAGTAGTTCGTCCGGTCGTACCACGTCGTCGCGTTGATCTGCGCGCCGACGCGCTGGAGCACGGGGAAGATGCTCGTGCCGCGGTCCTTGTGGAAGCGCTCGGTCCCCTTGAACATCAGGTGTTCGAGGAGGTGTGTCGCCCCCGTCAGCCCGGCCCGCTCGTTCCGGCTGCCGACGCGGTACGTGACCATGAACGTGGCGACGGGCGCCGCTGCCGAGGGCAGCAGGAGGACTTGCAGCCCGTTCGCCCTCAGCCGGTACTCCTCGATCCCACCGGAGGTCTGAACGTAGTCGAACGCATCGTGCTCGACGGGCGGGAGATCAGCAACTTGCATGGCAACGGGGTTGGTGGAGGGCAAGGCATGCACTTCGCGGACGGAGGTTCCTCCCGAAGCTGAGGGATGCGCCGCGAACCGGCGCCCCCTCGTTCAGACGGAGCGGCCCAGCCCCCCGTCGACCCGGAGGCTCTGCCCCGTGACGTAGCGGGCCGCGTCGGAGAGCAGAAACGCGACGGCGTCGGCGACCTCATCGGCCGTCCCGGCCCGGTCCATCGGGATCCGCGCCACCGTCGGCTCGGGCACGGGGAAGGTATCGATGAAGCCCGGCAGCACGGCGTTCATCCGAATGCCGTCGGCGGCGTAGCGATCCGCAAAGAGCTTGGCGAAGGCGCCGAGCCCGGCCCGCAGCGCCGACGACACGGGGTAGTCGAGCGTCGGCTCGATCGCGGCGAACGTCGAGATGTTGACGAAGCTTCCGCCGCCCTGTCGCTGCATCGCGGGGACGACGAGGCGGGCGAGGCGGACGACGTTGAGCAGGACGAGGTCGAGCCCGGCGTGCCAATCGGCATCGCTGAGAGCGAGGAGGTCCCCTCTCGGCGGATGGCCTGTGTTGTTGACGACGGCGTCGATCCGACCCCACCGGTCGAGGGCGGCGTCGACGAGCCGCTGCACATCGTCGGGCTCGGTGACGGAGCCCCGCACGGCGATGGCGCCGAGTTCGTCTGCGAGCGCGTCGAGGTCGTCGCTGCGGCTGAGCAGGGCGAGGCGGTAGCCGTCGGCGGCGAGGCGGCGGGCGACGGCTGCGCCCATCCCCCGGCTCGCGGCGGTGACGAGGGCTACGCGGTCGGATCGGTCGGTCATAACGTGTCTCAGTGGTGCGCGTCGAGCCCGTATTTCTTCAGCGCCGTCGCCACATCGAGCTTCGGTGCGCGGAGGCGGCCGTCGCCGAGGTGCTCAGCGGCATACGGGTCGATGTTGTCGACCTCCCACTCCCCGCCGCCGACGTCGAGCACGATCACGTCGAAGGTAAACGCGGTCTCGGTCATCGCCCGTAGCCAGTGCACGTTGTTGCGCTCGTCCGAGATCGACGAGTACGAACCGGGCCTCGCAACCGCATCGACCGTCGGCTCGATGACCATGTGCGTGGCGTCCTCCTCCACCTTGTCGAAGTGCCGGAGGTGGAGGTCGCCCTGGAGCACGTAGTGACAGGAGACCATGTTGCGGTGGCCGTGCGGGATGATAGCCCGGTCCCGCTGCATCCCGAACACTTTGCTGTGGAACGCGAGGCGCTCGGGCAGCCCGTCGAGCGCGGGGAACCGAACGCGCTCCGTGTTGACGCCGCGGTCGGGGTAATCGAAGCCGCGCACCACGCGGTCGAAATCGACGCGGAGGAGGAGGTCGTGGAGCGGGACGTTCCGGTAGAGCGCGTCGATCTGATCCTGCCACTCGCTCGGCGTGATCCGCCCGTCGCGGAGGTCCAGGCTCATCGTTTGGAGATCGCGCAGCCACCGGTCCGTGATCGGCCGCACGTCGCGTCCGAACGCGTCCCGCGCGGCGAGGGTGTGGAAGAGCGCGTACGACGCGACCGCCTCCACGAGCGTTTTGGAAAACTCTCGACGTTCCATGAGTCTATGCTATTGGGTGCAGGAGGTTAGACCCAAATTACGCTCATGCGCCACCGCTCTCCAGCGAGAACCCGCCAGCTTACGTCCTGCCGGAGCCATCCCGCATCAGTGCGCGTCGAGCCAGTTGTCGCCGACGCCGATCTCGATGACGATGGGCACGTCGAGCGGGAGCGCGTCGGCCATCTCCTCGCGGGCGAGGGCTTTCATCGTCTCCACCTCGGCGTCCGGCACTTCGAAGACGAGTTCGTCGTGGACCTGCAGGATCATCCGCGTCGCGAGGCCCTCCTCCCGCAGCCGCCGGTGGATGCGGACCATCGCGATCTTGATCATGTCCGCTTGGGTGCCCTGGATCGGCATGTTGACGGCGATGCGCTCGGCGAAGGCGCGGTCGTTGGGGTTCCGGCTGGCGATCTGCGGGACGTAGCGCCGCCGCCCGAGGAGCGTCTCGACGTAGCCGCGCGCCCGGGCTTCGTCGAGCAGGCCGTCGAGGAACTCGATCACGCGGGGGTACGAGGCGCGGTACTGATCGATGAGCGCCTGCGCCTCGCTGTTGCCGATGCGAAGGCGCTGGGCGAGCCCGAAGGCGGAGATGCCGTACGGAATCCCGTAGTTCACCTGCTTTACGCGGTCGCGCTGGGCGCGCGTCACCTCGTCGTAGTCCACGTCAAACACGCGGGCCGCCGTCGCGGTGTGGATGTCCTGCTCCTGCCGGAAGGCCTCGACAAGGTCGGGGTCACCGGACATCGAGGCGATGATGCGGAGCTCGATCTGCGCATAGTCCGCGGCCATCAGCACGCAGCCGGGCTCGGCGACGAACGCGCGGCGGATCTCGCGGCCAAGCTCGGTGCGGATCGGGATGTTCTGGAGGTTCGGGTTGCTCGACGAGAGCCGGCCCGTGGCGGTCACGGCCTGGTTGAAGTCGGTGTGGACGCGGCCGGTGTCGGGGTGGATCAGCTCGGGCAGCTTGTCGACGTACGTCGATTTCAGCTTCGACACCTTCCGCCAGTCGAGGATGAGCGCCGGCAGCGCGTGCTCCTGCGCGAGTTCGCTGAGCACTTTCTCGTCCGTCTTCGGCTGCCCCGTCCGCGTCTTGCCGAGCGGCTGGAGGCCGAGCCCGAACGTGGGCGCCTCCTCGGCGAGTTGCTTCTTCGTCTTCGGCTTCGCCCCAGCGTCGCCCGCGACCTCGCCCGCGTCGTAGTCCTTCATGTCCTGGAACCAGGTCTCGTACGCCTGCCGCTCCTCCTCGGTCGGCGGCGGGTTGAACAGCACCTCGCCGATTTGCTTGGGCGAGCCGATGCCGAATTCGCGCCCGGCCTCGGCGTAAATCTGCCCTTCGAGCTCGCCGAGTTGGGCGTCGAGCCCTTCGCGGATCGTCGCGAGCACGCCCTCGTCCACCTTCACGCCCGCCATCTCCATCGCGGCGAGGACGGGGACGAGCGGGAACTCGATCTCCTCGGCGATCTGGAGTAGCCGGCCCTTCCCCCCGTCGATCTTCTTTAGCTCCTCGGTGAGCACGGGAACGAGGCGGAGCGCGATGTCGGCGTCTTCGCAGGCGTACGGACCGACATCCTCGACCGGCACGTCGCGCATCGAGAGGGCGTTTTTGCCCGTCCCGATGAGGTCGGTGATGGGCTGCGGGCGGTAGTTGAGGTGGAAGCTCGCCACGTCGTCGAGCTTGTGGCTGGCCTCGGGGTTGAGGAGGTAATGGGCGATCATCGTGTCGAAGACGGGCCCGCGCACGTCCACGCCGTGCCGCTTCATCACGACGAGGTCGTACTTCACGTTGTGGCCGACCTTCGGCAGCGATTCGTCTTCGAGCGCCGCGCGGATCGGGTCGAGCGCCTTCTGCTCCGGCGTGCCGTCGGGGAGCGGCGTCGGGACGTAGACCGCCGCCTTCTCCCGCTGGGCGAGCGAGACGCCGACGAGCTCCGCCACCATCGGGTCGACGGAGGTCGTCTCCGTGTCGAAGCTGAGCTGCTCGGCGTCGTTCACGAGGGCTTCGGCGACCTCGAGCTCGTCGCGTTCCCACACCGTTTTATAGTCGACGGCGTCGGCGTCGAGCGCGGTGACGGGCTCGTACGGACCGAAGTCGAAGCTCAGCGAGGGGTCGTTCTCGGGCAGCAGCGTCGTCCGGCGGGGCGCGCCGCCGGAGCGCTCGCGCGTCCGGCCCTCGGCGTAGTCGCGAGCGCGGCTGCGGAGCCGGCTTCCGAACCCGACCTCGTCGAAGAGCGCGTTGAGTTCGTCGAGGTCGGGGTCGGTGCGGCGGAGCGTGTGCCAGTCGACGTCGAGCGGGACGTCGGTGCGGATCGTGACGAGCTGCTTCGAGAGGCGGGCGTCGTCGGCGTGGTCGGTCATCCCCTCGCGGGCGCGCTTGCCCTTGAGGTCGGCGGCGTGCTCGATGATCGTCTCGACGTCGCCGTACTCCTGGACCAGGGCCACCGCCGTTTTCTCGCCGATGCCGGGCACGCCGGGGACGTTGTCCGACGAGTCGCCGATGAGGGCGAGGAGGTCGATGAACTGGCGCGGTTCGAGGCCGCCGTACTTCTCCGCGAAGGTCTCCGGCGTCTCGCGGTCGAACGCCTCGCCCTGGTACGGCGGTCGGAGCATGTGGACGCGGTCCGAGAGGAGCTGCCGGAAGTCCTTGTCGGCCGAGAAGATCACGGCGTCGACACCCTCGGCCTCGGCCCGCTTCGCGAGCGTCCCGATCACGTCGTCGGCCTCGACGCCCTCCGCTTCGAGCACGGGGATGTCGAACGCCTCGACGAGCCGCTTGATGAGCGGGATGTTCGACTTGATCTCGTCCGGCATCGGCGGCCGATGCGCTTTGTAGTCGTCGTAGAGTTTGTCGCGGAACGTCGGCGCGCCGCCGAGCTTGTCGAAGACGACGGCGATGTGCTCGGGTCGGTGCTCTTCGAGGAGCTTGAGGAGGGCGCCGGCGAAGCCGTAGAGCGTCCGCGTGTCGGTCCCGTCGGGGGCCGAGAGCGAGGCGTTCTTCATCGAGAAGAACGCGCGGTAGGCGAGCGCCATCGCATCGGCGAGGAACAGCGTTTCGCGCTCATCGCCGGATGCGCTGCCGGATGCGTCGGCGGGCGCTTCGGTGTCGAGGTCGTCGGGCAGCGTCACCTCGACGCGGGGAGCGGGGTCGGAGGCGGAGAGGTCAGAGAAGAGGTCGAGCTCGGACATGGAGGACGTGGGCAGAAAGGCGTGTGCAAAAAGACGCTTAGAAACTACGCCCGGTCGGTGACAGCGCTCCGTCGCGTGGTTCGCCGATTTTCGCCCTGGCTTTCCTTACGTCGCACGGGTTAGTTTACCCCCTCCCTCCCTCTCCCCTCGCCTCCCTGCATGCTCCGAGCCCTCGCCCTCCTCGCCGTCCTCGCCCTCCCCACGGTCGCCACCGCGCAGTTCAGCGCCACGGCCCGCCTCGACCCGATCCGGCCCGACCGGACGCCGCTCGCCGCCGCCGCGGAGGTCCCCGACGTGTTCCTCCTCGGGCTCGACGGCACGACGCCGCTCTTCGTCAACCCCGCCCGCGCGGCGCGCGCCGACGACCGCTTCGTCTACGGCACCGTCGGCGACATCGAAAGCCAGTTCGGGTCGGGCGTGCCGATCTCGTTCGACGCCCTCTTCGGGACGCGGGACCGCCGGTGGCTCGTCTCCATCGATAACGCCATCGCTTCGACCTCCTCGACGAACGAGGCGGCGTTCACGCGCATCACCGAGCCCGACGGCGGGACGACCGTGACGAACGATCAGGACCGCCTTCAGCAGCTCGACGCCGACCGTGTTGCGACGCGGGCCCGCGTGGTGCTCGTGGGGCGGACGGACTTCGGCGGCTACGCCGTCGGCCTCTTCGGCGGCTACCGCACGAACCGCACCGAACGGTTGACCGACGACACCCGACGCAATGTGACCGATCAGACGTTCGGCCCCACGCGGCGGGTTCAGTCCAGCCGACAGCTCTTCGAATCCTTGCTCGACGAGGGCACGGACGAGTACGGCATCGGCATCGAAGCGGCCTTCGCCGGGAAGCGGTGGGACCTCGCCGCGAGCCTCTCGTACCAGGGTCGCACGACATCGATCACGCTGGTTAATTCGAACCGCAGCGAGCAGGAGTTCGTCGAGATGTCCGGCGGCGAGATCGTCTCCTCCAACCTCAGCCGCATCGAGCAAGACAACGAGCGGGAAGCCGACGCCTCCCCCTCCGGCGTAGACTTCGAGATCCTCGGCACGATCCGCAGCGGACTCAGCCGCGGCGACTACCTCTTCGGCCTCGTCACGGGCACGTTCGCGAGCGGGTCGGCCGACCTCCGCACGGAGGACTTCAGCGAGCAGACGATCCAGACGCAGTCCGGCGGCGAGACCTCCGTCGACGTCATCACGTTCGAGGACGACGCTGCGTTCGACCGAGACCTCGGCACGTGGGCCGGGCGGCTGTCCCTCGGCTACGTGTACGCGCACAAGCGGCGCGGCCTCACCGTCCTCGCCGGGGTGAACCCCCACGTCACGTTCCTGAGCGCCGACTTCCTCGACGCCTCGCTCTTCACGCCGTTCGTGGGCACCTTCACCGAAGTCGACGACCGGACGATCAGCCTCGACCTCCCGCTCCACGTCGAGGCCCCGGTCTCGCGGCGGCTCGCCCTCTTCGGCGGCGGGCTCTACCGCTACACCTTCGCCTCGTTCGACGTCGCGCAGCGCCCCATACGCGGCGAAGACGAGCCGCCGATCCCGTTCCCGGTCGTGATCGAGGAGAGCCAGCGACGCGAGACGGACACGGTGTTCACGAATGCCCGACTCTATGCCGGGGCGCTCCTCACGCTCCGTTCCGGGCTCACGGCGCAGGCCGCGTTCCGGGGCGATCTCGCGGCGTACTCGGGCTGGACGGTGTCGATCGGGTACCGTTTCTAAACGGGGAATTGGAGCGGCGGGCTGCGAGGAGGGCGTAGCTTGGAACCTCCCTCTCGCCCTCCGCCCTCCCCGCATGAAGCTCCTCCTCTTCGACATCGACGGCACGCTCCTCACCACGAACGGCGCGGGCCGCCCCGCCGTCGAGGCCGCCCTCTCCCACGTCGCCGGGTTCCCCGTTTCGACCGAGGGCGTCTCGTTCTCCGGCAAGACCGACCCGCAGATCCTCCGCGAAGTCCTCACCCGCAACGGCGCCGACGACGCCCTCCTGAACGGGCGGTTCGCCGACGTCGTCGAGGCGTTCCGGGCGACGATGCACGACCTCTTCGACCCGGCCGAGACCGACGCGCTCGACGGCGCCACCGCGCTCGTGGACCGGCTCCACGGCGACGACCGCTTCCAGCTCGCCCTCCTCACGGGCAACCTGCAGGAGATGGCGTACCTCAAAGTCGGCGCGATCGGGTTCGACGACGGGCACTTCCCGTTCGGCGCCTTCGGCAGCGACCACGAAGACCGGAACGCGCTCCCGGCGATCGCGCGGCAGCGGGCACTCGCCCACACCAGCCGCGCCTACGGCGACGCCGACGTGATCATCATCGGCGACACGCCGCGCGACATCGAGTGCGGGCGCCTCGGCGGCTGCCGCACGATCGCCGTCGCCACCGGCCGCTACGACCGCGCCGCCCTCGCCGAGCATGACCCCGACGTCCTTCTCGACAGCCTCACCGACGCCGAGGCGTTCATCGCGTCTATCGTGGCCTGAGCCGGCGCGTCACGCGAACCGCCGCAGCGTGCGCTCCACCTGCCCGGCGTAGCCCGCGCCGAAGAGGTTGAGGTGATTGAGCAGGTGGTAGAGGTTGTACACCTCGCGCCGCGCGGCGTAGCCCGGCTCCAGCGGCCACGCCGCG
Source organism: Rhodothermales bacterium (assembly GCA_039944855.1). NCBI lineage: Bacteria > Pseudomonadati > Rhodothermota > Rhodothermia > Rhodothermales > Rhodothermales bacterium. The sequence goes on from JBDUXZ010000029.1 coordinate 217,719, forward strand.
CGGTATGCGTCGTAGAACCGCCGGTCGAACCCGCCAAACAGTTCGGTCAGGGCGAGGTCGGTCTCGCGGTGGCCGTAGTACGTCGCAGGGTCGATGAGTGCGGCGCAGCCGTCGGACGCCGGCAGGAAGTTGCCGCTCCACAGGTCACCGTGGAGGATAGAAGCGGGTGGGCTCACGGGCAGCCACTCGGGGAGCCGGTCGAGCAGCCGCTCGGCGGGGGCGTTCCACCGTTCGCGCCATCCGCCGCGTGATCGGGCGAGCGCGATCTGCGGCTCCAAGCGCTGTGAGCGGAAGAAGTTCGGCCACGTCATACGCCACGCATTCGGCTGCGGCGTGCGGCCGATGAAGTTGTCGCGCTCGAACCCGTAGCGCCCGTCGGCGGGCGTGGACCGATGCAACGCTGCGAGCGCCTCGCCGAACCGCTCCCAGAACGCCGCGTCGGTCCGGCCCGGCTCGATCCACCCCATCAGGAGTGCGCCGGGGCCTGTGTCGTCCGCGTTCCACGTCGCCATCACGTCGGGGACGAGTAGCGGGGAGGCGGCGTTGCGGAGCGCACGGAGCCCGGCGGCTTCGGCCTCGAACGTCTGCCCGGCTTCGCCCCCGCTCCACTTCAGGAAATAGCGTGTGCCGCCCGCCTCGATCCGCATCGCATTCGCGATGCAGCCGCCGCCTACCGGTTCGCTCCGACGGATGTCGCCGACGTGCGGGCGGAGACGGTCGACGACGGCATTGGGGAGATCGGGCACGGGATCAGTCCAGCCCGTACGCCGCCTTCAGCCGGTCGAGGATGGCGCGGCTCGTGCGCTCGACGATGTCGTACACGTTCTCGAACCCCTGCCGTCCACCGGTGTAGGGGTCGGGCACCTGGTACGTCTCCGGATTGGGGTCGAACTCGCGAAAGAGCCGGACGCGGGTGCCGTGGTCGCCGTCGGGGTCCAGGGCGAGCGTGTCGTGGAGGTTCGTCTTGTCCATCACGAACACGTGGTGGTAGTCGTAGAGGTCGCGGCGCTGGACCTGCCGGGCGCGGAGGTCGTCGATGCGGAGGCCGCGGCCCCGCGCCGTCGAGCGCATCCGCGCGTCCGGCATCTCGCCGACGTGCCACGCCCCCGTGCCCGCCGAGTCGACTTCGAAACGGTCGGCGAGCCCTTCGTCTTCGAGCAGCTTGCGAAAATACCCCTCGGCGAGCGGGCTCCGGCAGATGTTGCCCATGCAGACGAAGAGCACGCGGATCGGGTTGGGGGGCGTGGTCGGCTCCGTCGCGGTAGATTCGGGCGCGAGCGGGTCGTGGGCGAGGCGGGAGGGGTCGGACATGCGGAAGGGCGAGCTATGGGCGGAAGAGGCGATGATGGTACAGATGGCGCGAGACGGGGATTCGCAAATTATGTAGGAAGTGTCCCCTCACATCGCCTGGAAGGATCGCCCTTTCATGAGAAACTGAAACTAAGGGCGGGTCGCCGCGTGAACGGCTGAGCCTCCCACGAGGCATCCGCAGCCCCTGCGCGACCCGTATATTTGTCCGATCCACCCGCGCCGTTCCCGGTGCGCGCTGCAGTCCCTCTCCCATCGCCTCGCCCCGATGCCCCACGCCGCCTCCCTCACGCCCGGCCCCCTCCTCGCTCAAATCGATACGCCGGCCGACCTCCGAGCGCTCTCCGAAGACCAGCTCCCGCAGGTCTGCCGCGAGCTCCGCGACTACATCATCGATGTCGTCGCCGTGCACGGCGGGCACTTCGGGGCCTCGCTCGGCGTCGTCGAGCTGACGGTCGCGGCGCACTACGTCTACGACACGCCGCGTGACCTCTTGGTGTGGGACGTCGGGCACCAGGCGTACGGGCACAAGATCCTCACTGGCCGCCGCGAGGCCTTCCCGACGAACCGGAAGTACGGCGGGCTGAGCGGCTTCCCCAAGCGGTCGGAGTCCGAGTTCGACACCTTCGGCGTCGCCCACGCGAGCACGTCGATCTCCGCCGCGCTCGGGATGGCGAAGGCGCGCGACCTCAAAGGCAGCGGCGAGCGCGTCGTCGCCGTGATCGGCGATGGGGCGATGACGGGCGGCCTCGCCTTCGAAGGCCTCAACAACGCGGGAACGGCGAAGACCGACCTCCTCGTCGTCCTCAACGACAACCGGATGAGCATCGACCCGAATGTGGGTGCGCTCAACGAGTACCTCGCCTCCATCGCCTCGGGCAAGGTGTGGAACGAGCTCCGGGACGACATGTGGGACCTCTTCGAGCGGATGAAGGGCGTCGGCGGTGGGACGCTGCAGAGGATCGCCGCCCGCGTCGAGAACGGAATCAAGGCGACGATCACGCCGGGTATGCTCTTCGAGGCCCTCGGCTTCCGCTACTTCGGCCCCATCGACGGCCACGACGTGGAAGGGCTCGTGCACCGGCTGCGGGACATGAAGGACCTCAAGGGGCCGATTCTGCTTCACACGCTGACGGTCAAGGGCAAGGGCTTCGCCCCGGCCGAGGCCGATCAGGTGAAGTGGCACGCCTCGGGCTCGCCCTTCGACAAAGTCACGGGCAAGAGCCTCGCCGTCGCCACGCCGAACGGGAAGAAGCCGCCGAAGTGGCAGGACGTGTTCGGCCACGCGATGATCGACCTCGCCAAGCAGGACGAGCGGGTCGTCGGGATCACGGCGGCGATGCCGAGCGGGACGAGCTTGAAATACATGCTCGACGAGATGCCCGACCGGGCGTTCGACGTGGGCATCGCGGAGATGCACGGCGTCGTCTTCGCCGCCGGGCTCGCCACGCAGGGCTTCAAACCGTTCGTCGCGATCTACTCGACGTTCCTCCAGCGGGCCTACGACGGCGTCGTCCACGACGTCGCCCTCCAGGACTTGCCGGTCGTGTTCTGCATGGACCGCGCGGGCGTCGCCGGCGCCGACGGGCCGACGCACCACGGCGCGCTCGACATCCCGTTCATGCGTTGCGTGCAGAACATGGTCTGCGCCGCGCCGCTCGACGAGCAGGACCTCCGCGACCTGATGTTTACCGCCGCCCAGCACGACGACGGCCCCTTCGCCATCCGCTACCCGCGCGGCTCCGCCACGGGCATGGCGCTGCGCGACGGCTTCGAAGCGGTGGAGATCGGGAAGGGACGGAAAATCGCTGACGGCTCCGACCTCGCGTTCGTCACCTACGGCGCGATCGGGCAGTACGTGCCCGAAGCCCGCGAGCGCCTCCGCTCGCATGGCGTCGACGCCGCCCACTACGATCTCCGCTTCTGCAAGCCGCTCGACCACGCCCTCCTGCAGGAGGTGTTCGCGCGCTTCGACAACGTGATCACCGTCGAGGACGGCGTCGTAACGGGCGGCGCCGGCACGGCCGTCCTCGAATGGCTCGCCGACCACGGCGTGGCGCACGGCGAGGTGCTCCGCCTCGGTTTGCCGGACGACTTCGTCGAGCACGGCTCCCAGCGCGAGCTCCACGACGAGGTCGGGATCGGGCCGGATGGGCTCGTCCGCCACGCCCTCGCCCTGCTTGGGAAGGAGCAACACATCGAAGCGGCGTGACGCAGGCGGGCCGTGGCGGTGGCCTACGGTGCGCAGGCTTCGCGTTTGCGAAGGTGCAACCCCGTTGCTTTTCGCGGTCGCGGCATGGAGTTGAATCCGGCAGCCGACACCGGGCACGTAGATTGCAGGCTATCCTCGCGTTATCATTGATCGATACGCCCACGCATCGCGCGCTCCCCGGCCGACACGTTCCTCCGCTATGAATGAGCGGCTCGCCCATCGCACAGCCCCGCCCAGTGCTCCCCGGAGTACGTCGCCCCGCGTGCTCCCGCCGCCCGACGTTCCCGTCAGCTTCTGGCTCCGCCCGCTCGTCCTGGGTGCCGTCGTCGCCGGCATCCTCCTCGTCGCGCTCCTCCTGCTCTTCCTTCGGGACGACCCATCCGACACGGAGATCACGCCCGAAGAACTCGCCATCTTGATGGCCGAGCCGCCCCCACCGAGCGACCTCCCGCCCCTCTGGTCGACGCCGACCCGGCCCTCCGATCTACGCCTCCGCACGGAGCCGGCAGGAGCGGCGGTCCAGCTCAACAACGAGTGGATCGGCACGACGCCGGTCGAACTCGACGGGATTCAGCCGGGGTTCTATACGCTCCGCATCGCGAAGCCCGACCACGTAGCCAGGGATACCGCGTTCTACCTCGCCAGCGGTGCATCGATCGACCTCACCCTCCGGCTCCGCTCCACGCTCCCCGAGCCTAGCCTCGTAGAGCCGACGCCCTCCCGTTCAGACCCACTCGCTTCCGCCCGTCCCGATCGCACCGTGGAGGAAGCACCACGGAGCGTGCAGCAGCGTGGGCGCCCTGCGGGTGGAGGGGGTCCCCCGCTCGATTTCGATGTGGCGTCGCCCGAGGAGGTCCGTCAGGTGACGCACACGGGATCGCTCACGATCACGTCTAACCCGCCCGGCGCGATCGTCCTCGTCGACGGCGTCGTAATGGGGCGGGCTCCGCTTTCGCTCAACGAACTCAGCCCCGGGTCGTACGTCGTCACGCTTACGCTGCCGGGCATCGTGCCGCTCTCGTATCAGGCCGAGGTGATGGCCCAGTCCGTCGCCGTCGTCAAAGGCGACTTCTCCGTCCTCGTCGACAACTGAGGCCCGCGTGCTGGCGAAACATCCGAACGGCGACGCGTTGAACTCCCCCACCCACCCGTTGCCCCATGCTGTTTCCAACGCTCCCCCCCGACGCTCGCCTCTGGATCTTCACCGCCGACCGCTCGCTTTCTGAGTCCGATCAGGACCACCTACGCGATACCCTCGTCGGTTTCGTCGCCCAGTGGACCTCCCACGGCCGTTCCGTTCCCGGAGACGTGGCCCTCACCGAGGACCGGTTCGTGCTCGTCGCCGCGCACCTCGCCGGGGGCGTGTCGGGATGCGGCATCGACAGCCTCGTGCACGCGGTCGAGCAGGCCGGGTCTGCGATAGGCATTCAGTGGGTCGATGGGCTGCACATCGTCTTTCGAGACGAGGCCGGAGCCGTGGAAGTCCTCCCCCGCCCCGCCTTCCGGCAGCGCGTGCGCGACGGCGCCGTCACGGCCGAGACACCCGCCTTCGTCACGACGCTCGACACCGTTGGGGCGCTCCGCGAGGGCGGGCTCGCACGACCCGCCGGGTCAACATGGCACGGCCGCACGTTCCGCATCCCAGAGCCGGCGTAACACGAGCGTCCGCCCGACTTCGGGATCGCCCTCTCCGCGGGCCAGTCGGACGTGGCGGGGCGCAACCGGCGAGGCGTAGCAGCGGTACCTTTGGTTTCTGCCGTCGCCCCCCTCTCTGCCTCGCCCGTGCACCGTCCCGGCTTCGTCGAACGTTCCGCTGATCGCCTCGCCCGGATGGACGGGGCGCGGAGGGAGATCCTCGTGGCGGGGCTCGCGCTGCTGCTCGTCGTCGTGATCGGGACGGTCGGGTACGAGATCATCGAGGGGATGTCGTTCCTTGACGGGCTCTACATGACCTTCATCACGCTGACGACGATCGGGTTCAGCGAGGTCAACCCGCTTTCCGGCGCGGGCAAGATCTTCACGATCGCGATCTCTATCTTCGGCATCGGCATCGTCGCCTTCATGGCGACGCGGACCGCGCAGGTCCTCGTCCGGTACCAGCGCCTCCAGCACCGTTATATGGCTCGCAAGATCGAACGGCTCGAACACCACTACGTCGTGTGCGGCTACGGCCGCCTCGGCCGCCGCATCGTCGCCGACCTCATCGACGCGCGGCGCCCCTTCGTCGTGATTGAGCGCGACCCGGAGCGCGTGGAGCGGCTCGACGAGATCGGCGTTCTCTACGTCGAGGGCGACGCAGAGGACGACGACGTGTTGCAAGCGGCCGGTATCGAGCGCGCCGAAGGGCTCATCCTGACGCTGCCCGAGGACAGCGCGAACGTGTTTGTCGCGCTGACGGCGAAGGAGCTCCACCCCGGCCTCTTCACGCTCGCCCGCACGAACGAGCATAAGAACACGCAGAAGCTCCTCCGCGCCGGGGTCGACAAAGTGATCTCCCCGTACGAGATCGGGGCTGACCGGATGGCGCAGGTGATCCTCCGGCCTTACGTCGACCAGTTCATGGAGAAGGTGCTCCACGTCGGCGCGCTCGACCTGCGCATGGAGGAAGTCCGCGTCGAGGCCGCGTCCCTCCTCGACGGGCGCTCCCTTGCCGAGTGCGACTTCCGCCACCGGTTCAACGCCGTCGTCATCGCGCTCCTGAACGAGGACACGGGCGAGTGGCGGCTCAACCCGAGCCCCACGGCCCCGATGGGCGCCGGCGACATCCTCATCGTGCTCGGCAACCTCGACATGATCGAGCGGCTCCGCGATGAGGGGGGGATGCCGCCGGAGGACGGGCCGGGCCGGGCCCGACAGCGGCAGCGCGTGCAGCCCTGAGGTCAGTGGTCAGTGGTCAGTGGTCAGTGGTCAGTGGTCAGTGGTCAGTGGTCAGTGGTCAGTGAAAATATTCGTCCTCGGTACCTTTCCCAGCTTCCGTCCACACCTCCACACCTCCACACCTCCACACCTCCACACCTCCACACCTCCACACCTCCACACCTCCACACCTCCACACCTCCACACCTCCACACCTCCACACCTCCACACCTCCACACCTCCACACCTCCACACC